>JBKPHJ010000193.1:0-15455 GCA_046729835.1 Thermoproteota archaeon | reverse complement strand
TTAGCCTCTGATTTACAGAAATTGATTACCTTTTATAAAGATGTACTTGGAATGAAAGTAAAGCATGAATCAGAAGACTGGGTCGAGCTAACTACAAAGGAAGGTTCTACTAGACTTGCATTACATTTATCACAAAAGCGGGTAAAAGATCCAAAACAAGCGGAGCAAACAGCGGCAGGAATGAAAATCCGTACAATGTTATTAGGATTCAATGTAAGTGATCTAGAAAATGTCTGTAAAGATTTGGAAAGTAAAGGAGTGAAGTTTTACAAAAGACTAAAGATAGAATCATTTGGTAAGCATGCGATTATAGAAGATCCAGAAGGCAATCTTATCTCTATGGCTGAAATAGAAGCTGAAGACGCATATACGCAAATTTCATACTATCATGGATTTGCACCAGAGTGAAACGGGAAAATGTCGTACCATAGATTATAGGATGTTCTAAGGTTTAAGTTATACTATCGTCCTTGTGTTATGTTCTTACTGCATTCATATGTTTTTTTGATTAGAGGTTCAGGCTCTAACGTACCCCATTCTTCAATCAGTCTTGTTATCACCCTGCATCTGCTTCGTGATCTGGCCCATCGGATCCAGCGGGGTAACAAAACCAGTAGTCTGATTGGTGGTATTAGTAGTAAGGTTAAGACCTAATCTCATTACTACTATTATCATTAACAGAATCGCCGATATCATTTCACCTTCTATCATGTTCGTTAATGTATAATCATAGTAATACTATATATGCATTATTATGGTAGAATATATGGTATTCAGTATAGTTATTTGATTGTTCTTTAGAACAGCAATCTATTAGTCCCTGATTAAATTTCGGAGATAATGTTGATGTTCAGGTGCTGATGGGAGTGATAAGATAAATGCTGGTCTGGTCAGGGTGATGACATATTCTATGAACAGTCCAGACGCTCGATACACAGCTGTTGGCACAACTTGTTAGTGCATATACACATTAAGCCAACATATTAGGATGAGTATCGTTTGCTAGAACTATGTACAGCGGACAACAGCAAATAAAATACTGAGTTTTCAATCTCTTTTTTCAGTGCTTTTGGCCGCTGATGGTTTAGCTAGACTCGCCTTCAAAGCAGTTATCAAATCCTGTGTCTGTTTTGGTTCTTTTGTTGCCTGTTTTATTAAATGCAACTTGCCTTTTGCTTTTGCATTGATCAATTTTTCTAGTTCCTCCGTGTATTGATCATTATAACGTGAAATATCAAAATCTTTACTTGTTAGGCTTTCAACCAATAATTGACCTAACGATCTCTCTTTTTCATCTATTGAAGGACTCATTATTTCAGATGCTTCATTGATATCTTCTAGAGGCTTTATTTCGCTTATATAGTGCAGAGTATGCAGAACAAGCCCTCTTTGATATGCTCTTATAGCAACTAGGCGCTCTCTCTCGCTCCTTAGCACAACCTTTCCTATTGCTGCTTTCTTCATATCATGTAATACCTTTACTAGAAGAGAGTACGCTTTATTCTGACTAGCAACAGAAGAAGAGTTTCTTACCTTCTTTTTTCCTCCCCTATTGGCCTAATGTCTCACCAGAAAATAACAGAATCTTAATTTGAGAAGGAGCGAAATCTTTGTCGATAATCTCATATATCCTTACGACTGAAGTGTCAATTAACATGATGGCTATGCTGTTTCGTTCCGACTACTGGAATATATCATTAAATTTTTGGAGTCTCAGATGAATTGCCATTTCTGTGACTCGTACCTATTACGGTTGTACCTATTATCGTTGGTCATTATTTACTTGCTTGGTTGATAAATTCCTTCGCAGATAATAGTGCATGACCGTAAGCAGGAAAATTAATTTCTACGGTTGCCTTTATTCCTTCCCAGTTGAATGCAGCGATACCGTTTTTGATAAGGGTTGTATGATAGCCTAGCTCCACTGCATACCATGCTGTTGTATCAATGCAGGTGTTAGCCCGCATTCCGGCAATAACCACATGATCTATATTATGCAACTTCAACAAAAAATCAAGGTTTGTGTTTGCAAAGCCACTGGAAGTCCTATGATTTTGGGCAATAAGATCTCTTGCCTGAGGCAGAAGTTCAGGATGGAATTCTCCACCCCCAACTTCCTTTTTCAAAGAGGGAATATTTTAAAGAACCCTGATGTGCCGGTGCCCGAAATTTCCAGCCTACATAGTCTCCTTTTTCTGTTTGATGATGAGGAACGTATACGACCTTGATGCCCAAGGATCTTGCTGCAGAGAGTATATTTTTAGGTTTTTGATCAGGTTAACGCCTTTGACCGTTTCTTTTGTAGTAGACCATAGTTTACCACCTTCTGATAAAAAATCATTAAATAGGTCGATGATCAATAATACAGTATTTTCTAAATAATTTTTCACAATAAACTGGTTCGAAGCACTGGAATTTATCATTTTGTTTCCACACCTCCTAATCGTATGTGTGTGTAACTAAATAACAGAGAAACAACCCATAAAATGAATGCAAAAGTCCTACTTTTACTGTGTTTCCCTCAGTATTGCAATTATTGCTAGTCTTGCATCAACTAGACACCACAGCTTGGCCATACCGGCATGCAACTGTAATTAAGCAACATCGATCAGGATAAAATTCCTAGATTGGGCTGAAAAGGATTGTAATGATGCCGCTATTGTTCCTGTAAAAAAGCAATTTATTACAAAGAGGGTGTTGTTTATTTTTATGACAAGAATCATCTTACTAGTAATGGTCGTTGTTCAGATTGTGTATTCAATAGTTTTCGTTTTTTCCATCTCTGCTAGTCATGTAACAGGATCAGCTAATACTATTACAATACCAAGTAATTTATCAAGTGATTTAATCTATTTTCCCAAATCTGAAGGGTATGTAAATGGAAAAATAGCGCATTTTATCGCCACTGATACGTCTGATAATGAGACAGCTATAGCAATAACAGATAACTTAGGATATGAAGTAAATTATGCACCAAACCTAGTGATGGTTCCAGAATCAGCTCGTCAGCAAGGATAAGAATTCATTAACGGAATCGAAGAAAAAGGAGCTTTTGTGTTTCAGATTCCAGTTGCAACTGCTTTGCCTGGTGAGCAAGGATACAGTCCGATAGTTCAGTTAAACTTTGTGGAATGGAATGCTAATGTAACTGCAAAAGAATTGAAATCTGTCCAAGAAATAATGGCTGCCCAAAGCGATGGTGAGCTAACAATTACGAAGACAGGTATTTTGATAAATAGTCCTGCAGTATTTTCATGTACAAGAGATGATATCAATATGATCTGTAAATGACAAGGCCGTTTCCAACAACCCATTTTCGATTCTTTTCCACCTACTTTGATATGTGTGATACTCGAAGCCGCCAAAATCAACTACATGACCAGCGTGAGCAGCATCGTATGAGATTAGAAGAAATTCAATAACCAAAATAGATGGATAACTCATCGCAGCATGATACTTGTAGCTGGTCGTGCGTTAGAAATACCCGCTCATTTATAGGTTTCATATAAGATTTAGATTCATGGTAAGAGAAGAACCTAGATCATCATTATTTTCACTTAAACAACTCTCAGAGAAAATAGAGAGTGGAGACATATCTCCTGTTGATTTAATTGAAATTTGCTTGGATAAAATCAAAATTTTGAATCCTATACTTAACGCTTTCATCACAGTTATAAATGAAAAAGAATTATACAGACAAGCTCAGATAGCTGAAAAAGAAATCAGGCGAGGAAATTATCGCAGCCCTCTGCATGGCATTCCTTTTTCAATTAAAGATATTTTTTATGTAAAAAATGTTAGATGTACTGCAGGTTCAAAGATATTAGCCAATTATGTTTCTAATAGAAATGCAACTGCTGTTAAAAGAATGAAGAAAGCTGGCGCGATTCTTATTGGGACAAATAATTTGAATGAATTTGCATCAGGTATAACTGGGATAAACCCCTTCTATGGATCTTCTAAAAATCCATGGGATATCTCCAAAATATCAGGTGGTTCTAGCGGAGGGTCTGCTGTTGCTGTTGCAACAGGTATGGTTTTAGTTTCATTAGGAACAGATACTGGTGGATCTATCAGAGTTCCTTCATCACTCTGCGGTGTGGTAGGGCTGAAGCCTACTTATGGTCGGATTAGTAAACATAATGTTTTTCCTTTATCCCCATCACTAGATCATGTAGGCTGTATTACAAGGAGCGTATGGGATGCTGCCGCTGTGATGGAATACATAGCTGGTTGGGATCCACTGGATGAAACTTCAGAAGATAAAGAAGTATCCACATATACAAAGATTATAGAGAAGACAAATCTTAAAGGAATGCGCATTGGAGTACCAAAAGAGTTTTTCTGCGATTATCTGCATCCAGAAGTAGAAGGCCTATTTTATGATTTTATTGAAATTTTAAGTTCAACAGGGAATATAGTAGTATATGATCTAGATTTACATAATACTGAACGATATTACAAGTCTTGGCAAGACATTAGGCTTGCAGAAGCTGCAGAAATACATCTGAAGTGGCTAAACACAAGAGCAGATAACTATAGTCATGAAGTAAGGCAGATGCTAGTACAGGGAACGAAAATTTCTGCAGTAGATTACATCAATTCTATAAGAACTGTAAAAGAGATAAGAAATGAGTTCTTGGCAGTTTTTTCAGATCGAAAGCTTGATGCCATTGTTGTTCCAACAACCATTATTTCTGCTCCTAGATTAGATGAAGAAACAGTTAGCGTAGGCAAGAATGTTGTACTAGAAACTCGTCAAGCTTTACTTCGAAACACAATTGTATTTAATAGCACTGGTTTGCCTACAATGAATATTCCAATAGGATTAACCAAAGACAACATGCCAATAGGAGCACAAATAATTGGGCCCCCATTTAAGGAAGAGATAATTCTATCAATAGCCTACAGCTATGAGTGTATGAATAATAGTATGGATAGATTTGCACCTGACTTTGCTACAATCAATAGAAAAAAATTATAAATATCTCTCTACATCTCTCTACCTCTCTGAGACGAGGGAATATCGTTACATTTATGATTCATCATCGTGATGAGACAGACACATAGTAGATGATCATTAAAAGGGAAGAAAGAGTAAGATTATACAATTGTTATTGCATTGCGTTATTTAGGCTGTCATGAAGCTAACTTAATGGCTAGCTTAGTAGAGGATGATGATGCTATTCAAATAAGTTTTGACCCAGAGATAGTTGATTAGCCGTTTGATACGTATGTGTTTGAGAACGCATAGTCGGGGAATGTGCAGCTAAGTAGCGAACTGCTGCTAATATGAAATGATATCCCTTAATATTATGCATGTATACAGAAGATAACGTGCTATTCCGCACGAAGCACTGTTTAAACGCAGCCTCGAGCATCTGGATCAAATGAAAACTACGATCCTCTCGCAGTAAAAGTCTTCCGATTAAAGCTATAAAGTGATCCCGTTTTTGTTGTTGTCGTGACACAGAGCTGCTGTTGTTACTTATCAAGAAACTACCATAATACTCAGCGACGAATTGTGCTGCTAGATCAACTTGCTGTTGTTTATCTAGCAGTATCGATAGCTTCTCCTCTATTGTACTTTGTTTTTCAATGTTAACACTACTAGAATTACCATTTGGATTAGGTATAGGAGCTGGTGGTATGTTGAGAAATCTGTTAAGATATACTCTCATTGCAGCATCAAATATGCCTCTTGTGAGTTCACCTAGTTGGATAGAAGTAGAATATTGTGATTGGTGATTTATAGATGCAGAAATACGTCTTATACCTTGATGTACAGCATTAGCGAACGTGAAAGTATGAAGAGCAGCATCCCAATCTGTGAATTCATTACGTGTATGAAACTGAGCTATTCTGAGAGCAGCGGCATATGCTACCATCCCCGCTAACTCCTCTTCAGACATTCCATTCCTCAAAGCGTTAACTAATGTATTAACTATTGATTGAGCATCGCCTCCTAACAGAATCTTTATTAGATTATTATTATCATCAACATCATGTTCATTCTTCTTCACCGGTGGTATCATAGCTCCTTTTTCTTTTCTTCTTCTTCTTCTTGCTCTCTCCTCATCCAGAATATTAGGTAGTTCTTTGAACGCTTCCTCAAGCATAACAATTAAATCCACTGGATAACGCCATGAGCTAGACTCTTCCATTCTTTCCGCATCAGCATATCCTGAGACCAAGCTGGTTAAGACCAATGCAACTATCTCTTTATCATTCCAACCAACCAGATCTAGCGCCTCTAACGCCTTATTGGTAAAGTCTAAAGTATGCCCTCCATCAATGAATCTGTGATCTGTGACTGCCGCAAATAGCATATCAGCTAGCTGGACTTGATCTGCTTCTGCATAGATAGCAGTTACCAAACACCGTTCTGCAGCTGTTGCGTTCCTTGATTCGACGAATTGACGAAACCATCTTTTAAGGGTTTTTGAATCAGGCCAAGGTTTAGGCAAAGGAGTAACTAAAAACCTAGGTGGCATGGAAGCACAATCCTGTGCTACTGCTGAAAGACCATGATAGAGAGCATGCAGCTTATCATTCTTATCAAGATATAAGGTAGCAATATTCATCATACAGGTATGAATCGTTAAGCCTACTCCCCATCCAGACTGCTTGTACTTTGTACCAAACTCAAGTCCTTTTCTAAAGGCATATATCAAACCGTCAGAATCGATATTAGCTTCTAATGATAATTTGGAAGAGCCCTGATTCGATGGTAAGAGTGAAGATGAGTACGATGATGATGACAATCTAATTATCGCCTTTGCTATTATTAATGAAATATTTCTTTTCAGACCAACATCTAACATCATTTCATCATCGTGAAACATGGGAGCGGAGATCGCTGTTGCTGTTGCAGATGAATCATCTACGACTGATCTTGACATCTTTACCCAGACTTCGTTATTACTTCGAATCTGCAAAGGGTAGGATACTACATCACCAGCCCATTGATCAAATGTACCCCCGTTATGAAGATCAAAACGTGCATGGTGCCAGTGACAGGTAAGAATCCCATCTTTAATGGTGCCTTGACTAAGGGGGAAGCCCATATGAGGACATCGATTGTCTATAGCGTAAATTTTAGAGTTGTATGAAAAAAGAACAATAGGTTGTTTTTTGACTGATAGAGTAAGACATCCACCTGCAGCTTCTATATCTTTAAGCTTGGCTATACGAATGTAGCCATGGCCGTCTGGTTTGTGTCTATGCTTAAGATTTGCATCGGGCATTATCTCAATTAGATTATATCCTTTATCTGCCATAATTGTTTGTTTTTATGCCAAGTGTTAAACTGAAAATCACTGCCGATACGGAATCAAGCTCTATCTACGATTGAATCTGACCAACTTAAATCACTTAAATCAATCTTCTCATGTCGCAATATGCACATTATCTATCCACTTCTCAGAAAGGACTGAATCTATCATAATTCATGAATAATTCACACGCTAATCATCTATTGGAATACTTCAGCCCTGCCTCTAACTTACGAATTCGATTGATTATGTCCAAATGATCTGTTTCTGTCTCTGTAGTTAAGTACAGAAGATAGTCATCTCCAAATGGCATGGTGATGCGCTTGATCCTTTCATACTCTGCGACCACGTACCTTCCCTTACCTATCTTGTGTGAAAGTTCACTACGTACCTTCCATCCAGTCATAACCATCTCAAGTGATCTTTTGCTCTCCTCTGGGGTAAGCAAATTCTCTACACCTTGACGATGACGAGAATACATCGTCTTGCCTTCTGAATCACAAATGGTAACTAGCCGGATATTTGGATCGATATTAACAATATCTTTATAGTGTTGCTTTATTCTAAAAACCCTGATTCTTAGCAAAGAGCTAATTATAAATCCAAATATCGCACCCCATATTAAGTGAAATGCGATTGCAGTTAATGTAATATTTCTAATAGACAAGTTTACATCTTCAGACACTACTACCTTCTGCGATTCTACAGCCAACATAGTAGTGATTGAATTAATGGCTGGTTGAACCAGGAACGTAGTTATCGGGAGGAATAATATTAGCCATACTACAATACCTGCTCCCATGCCAACCAATGCACTCTTGTACGGATTGAGCATACGCACCTTTTTCCATCTGATCCCAATGATACCAAACACCGCTCCAATTATAGTTCCAACCAGAAGGTGAAGACCAAAAGCTGTAGATGCAGCAGCTGTGATATTATTAACTCCTAGGCTAATGCCCATAATCGAGTAAAATGTACCGACATTTAATCCGAGTAATAGTTCAGTAACGGCGATCACCGAAGATATAGACCAGGTTGCTATAAAACCAGCAAAAGCTCCATACTTTACTCCTTTGAAAGTTATCATTAGTTCGTTCTTATTATTACTACTACTTTTGTTTCTATTTTTCGTGATGGAGAGCATTAGGAATATACTATGGACATTAGAAGAATATAAGAGATCCGCTTAATTGGCATAACATTTGAAAGCAAATGTTACAGATCGCTTTACATGTGTTAATTCATTTAACCCAAAATACCGATTAATTTAACGATTGCTATAATAAATATTAGAAAAATGATAGATACAATAGTCAATACTCTCGTATGATTAACGAGAGTATTTGCTGTAACTACAACCATGATGCAGTAGTAATAGTAATGATATTACTAATTTAATGATTTATTTAAATTGCTTTAAAGGAAGTGAAAATTCGAAAGTTGTACCTTGTCCACCTTTGTTATTATAGGTGTATATCTTGCCTTTATGTACTTCGATAATACTCTTTGAAATAAATAATCCCAATCCTGTACCTGTCCTGAAATTAGTAGCAAACTTAGTAAATAATCTTGGCATTACCTCTGCATCTATTCCTCTCCCCGTATCTTTGGTGGCAACAATCACAACAATATCTGGTATGATAGAATCAGTGCTATTATCATCAGTGCTATTATCTATATTATTGTTAATGTTGTTATTATCAAACTTACTATGATATTCTATTTGATATTCAGAATCTTTATGATGATGATTATGCTCAATTCTTGTTGTTAACTCTATCTTTCCAACTTTTGCTTCTCCTTCTCCTTCGCCGTTTTGTTCATCAATTGATTTGATTGCATTATTGATTAAATTAGAAATAACCTGATAGATTCTTTCCTTATCACCTTCAATTTTGATATTATTTCCCAATCTTTGTCTTATTTGAGAAGCTTCTGTTATTTCATCAAAAGACATCTGATTGTAATATCTTAATTCTATTTTAGTCTTGACTTGTTGCTCTTGTTGCTGCTGCTCAAGTTGTTTTCCGAAATCAAAAATAATGTTGCATAATAATTCATCAAGATCAAATATCTCCTTTTTTAGATTTAGTCTGTGATTTTCTATCTTGGTTAAATCTCGCATGTTTTCCGCGAGCTTCTGCAGCATTTCGGCATTTCTCATTATTATCTCCAATGATTCTTCTTCTTTCCCTTTGAGCAGTTCTTTTTTGTACTTCAAGAGATATGATTTATTATGTAAATGATATCATGCGGTGATTGCATATACTACAGCCGAATAAAATTTTGATCGATTGTAACATCACCAAGATTTGCAAGTTCTATCTTGTCTTTTTCAAATATCCGTGTTAGCGGGGGATCGTTCAGAGATGTAAAACATTTCTTACAACTACAAAGCATTAATATTAGTCATGTCGCCACTTACTGTGGGTTAATAAATACGTTCGATTGAAGCAAACTTATCTTGATAAGTTAAAACCACAAGTTGGTAACGCTTGGAGAATAGATGAGCTCTATGTAAAAATCCATGGCATGGCATGGCGTAAATACACTGCTGATATAAGACCGTTATTCAAAAAAGCCAAAGAAGTAGCCGGTAAACGACCGAATGTGTTAATAAGCGATGGCGCGCCAAATTACAATCAAGCATTTAAAGACGAATTTTTCACCCGAAGAAAGCCGAGAAGTAGACATATCCGACACATACGATTACAAGGCGATCACAACAATAACAAAATGGAGCGCATGAACGGTGAAGTGCGCGACCGTGAAAAAGTGATGCGTGGTTTGAAAAAAGCTGGTACGTCTGTCTTGCCCGGCTATCAGATCTATCATAACTATGTTAGACCACATGAAGGCATCGGGAACATAACTCCGGCTGAGAAATGCGGAATTAAGATTGATGGGGAAAACAAATGGGTAACATAATTCAAAACGCCAGGCGAGAGAAGCAAAAATAATGAGTAGACAATGCTCCAAGCTCGAAAGTTAGCTAGATGGTTTAAATATAGATCGCTAATGAGCGTTAATGATGAGTGGCGAACAAATACCGTATTCAGCAGCTCTCTGGGCTTGTTTACCAATAATCGCGGGAGTGTTGATTTGGCTTGTACCGACAGTATATCCAGATCAGTTCAGACTTCCGGAAGACCAACGAACGCCAGTAACCGTATTCAATCTCATACCGGCATTCGTCGGAGCAGCGTTAGGCGTCACTCTTTTTTTATCCAGATACATTTCAAAAGAAGAAAACACCATTATGATACCAACATCCGACCGGTCTTTGTGCAATGGGCAAACAGTTTTTTCCACAATGTAGTTTACAGCTACAAGAATCTCTCTTCTACGAATATCCCGTTGTATCTGGACGTTATTGAAAGTATCAACAAATGCGATCATTATCATGAAGCAATTTCACATCTAAGATCTTATCGACAAGCATACATGGTTTATCAAATGATTCAGACTTTACAAGACAGTCATAACAGTTACATGAATAACAAAATTACACAAATTGAAGATCGCCTTGTAGACGAGATTGAGAAGAACAAAGAGATAACAATAAAAGAAAAACAAGAGTCGAATGAAGTTGAAAAATATGATAAAACTCAGATTCTAAACTATTTTAGAATAAAAGCGAGATCAGAAATACATTTAGAAAAAGAAAATAACGTAAATTTGGGTGGCAAGTATTATTCTAGATTGTACGCACGTGTACCAGCATCGAATAATTATCAAATAGCTATTGGTGATAAGCGGAGTATAGATTCTCTGTGTCAATTAGTAAGAGATCAAGAAGTATTTTTACTGGAAAATTTTATAATCATGCAAAAAAACATAGATGATATGAACGGACTTTGCGAGCAGTTCAAGAATCACATTGATTTAATTATTCATGATACTGATAGATGCGTCTTAAGAGGCAGATGTGCTTTTGAGAATGACATGTTTCCATACAATGTCATAGAATTCTTTAAGAGAAAACGGGGGGTATATCCCGACGGTTAATACACTTTTGGAAGACTAGAATATCCCGGTAAATTAACAGAGCCCATGTTAGGCATTCTTAAGTATTACGAAACCAGTTATGCTTTTTTCCCATACGAGAGACAGATAGAAGATAGATAAAGCTAAGAAGACTTGGTCATATTAGTGATATACTTCAGTTAAATGAATATTATAATATAAAAAGATGTTAACTAACTATTCGTTTATACGTAATAAATCACTGTCACTCTCATACATTGCACTCAACTCAGCGGGACCTCTAGAAACATAGTATATCTTTTCTCTTCGAAATCTTCTATAGGCTCAAATCCCCAGTGTCGATATACTTCTATTTTGTCAGGCTCTGCTTCTACTATAATTAATCTACACGCGGCATATTTTGCTAAATCAAATGCTATCGAAACGACCCACTCAATCATGAGTCTACCCAATCCCATCCCGGTGTAATCAATATGTGTGGCCATCTCACTGATCAATATTCCGGGTACAAATCTATGAGAAGTGCTCTTTGATAGTTTTGGATGAAATGTAGCCGCTAATTGACTCATTATCAATGTAACATAACCGACCACTTTCTTATCGTGAGTAACAAATAGCCATACTTTCGCCACATTATTCTTGTCTTCGTCGACGGCCATTGTTCGGAGATAGACTGCAAAATTCTGCTTTTCACATCTAAATTCAGATAGATTAATGTTTTCTTGAAGAGCTTTTGCTAATGAATAAACTTCTATATCTTCAGAGCTAAATCTCTTCTTCCCGATCACTAAAGAAAGTGATCAAAAATGCACTTTTAATTTTTTACCGTTCTCTACCATTTTGATAACACTTCTTCTATATACTTCACTTGCCGGTTTGCCGAGTCTCTTCATAAGAGAAGCCCACGCTCTTTCGCTTAACGCCGCTGGATATCTTGACATCTTCTTAATCAAAGCTTGGTTAGAAGAATATATTCTTTCTCATATACATGGGGCTAAATTTCTACTATAATCTTCTATGCATTTTTAAGGCTCAGATTTAATGAATGTACTAGTCTGGCTTCTATGATGTGGATTTCGCGCAATCTGTGAAATTGATTGTCTAACAGCTAGACACATTTTAGCAAAAAGCTGCAGTTTTCGCAGAAGTATGCCAAGACGTCAAAGTCAGAACTTATCCAGCGAGTATGTGTTACTACGGAGCCGATTCGTTATATATTCCAGCATCAGTTCAAAATTCATTGACTACAAAGAGTAACGACTGAAGATCATCATTCTAGATTTTCGAACCGCAAACAAATGGCTTTGCTTCCATCAATTATAAAAAAAATAGTTACACTACGTATCTATTTGAAACAAATGCTAAAAGAGCAGATTAAACCAGACAGTTTACTTTACTCTTATTGTAATATTCGGCTGGAAACATTAAAGATGATATTAGTATGTCTTTATGGAACATCTGGCTCAATCTGGAACAGATATAGTAACGTATGCATATTCGAAGAGATCAACAAATTCGACAGATACTGCTCGAAACTAAAGATATCGTGCAAAGCTATGGCTTCGAGCTAATTTATGCTGACACAGACGCAGTATTCTTAAAGAAAAAAGATGCGACTAAAAATGACTATGAAGAGATAATGAATAAACTCATCAAAGCGACCGGTCTTGACATGACTTTAGAATTTCACTATAAATTTCTGGTGTCATTACACGTTGAAGCTGATGAAAAGTCGGAAGCTAGAAAGCATTACTATGGACTCACTAATGACAATCGGCTAATTACGCACGGTATTGATACAAGGCGACATGATTCACCAACATTCATCAAACAGTTTCAAACCAGTTTACTTTTAACGTTATTTGACTGCAATAACTCTGAAGAAGTTTTGAAAACCGGATATGAGACGGCAGTGCTGTATGTCACTCAAAGTATAGATATGATCATGAATGGCGAAGTACAAATAACAGATCTGATTATCTCCAAGTTACTGCGACAGAATATAGAGAAGTATCGAAGTCTGTTTCTCCACGTGGCCGCAGCTATTAGATTAAATATCTCGGGACTTATTGCTGGCATGGGAGACAATATCGAGTATATTTATACGGATTCAAAGCATACTGACATGCTGCAAAGAATAATTCCGGCCAAACTAATTACTGTGGAGAGTTATGACAGAGCAAAATATCTTGAAATGCTGCTGGATTCAGCCGAAGCAGTATTAGCAATATTCGGATTTAGCCGTTCTCTATATGGGTTTGATAATAGAAAGCAAAATTATCATTGGTGGAATGAGTTATACGAACAACGTCAGAGAGATGTTGAATCAGCAAAGTCCAATTTATGATTAAGTAATTTGCAGAGTTGTCATAGCTAATGAAGTTAGCAATAAGCCTGATTATATACCCAGAATTTGTAAATCGATTACTTAGTCCCGTTCACGGAGTATAGAAGTTTATTATGCTGATCTTCGTGATTCAATTTTGACTAATGCTGATCTCACACTTACCACTTTAAATGGTTCCATATTCAGCTGTAATAGTCTGAAAACTGCCGATCTTACCGGTAACACGAATCAAATCCATATCGTTGATTCGAATAATAAAGAAGTCTCTAGTTGCCAAGTGCCAGGCCGAACAGGTATATAGATAGTCCGGGAACTAATGGTCAAAATTATGCGAATTATTAATTTGGATCGGAACAATATGTCAAATTTGTCTCACATCCCACCGAACCCGCATCAACCTTGACCGTTTATTTAGACCTACTAATTCGGATTTATTAGTTCCATAAATGAAGAACCGCATCTGTAAGTGTTATAATACGATCTCTACTAATATGATCTCCAACTTCGTGTGTCAATCTATATTCGCTGGAGTGACTCGTACTATAAAATTCGATCCCCATGATGATTCTCAACCAAAATTATCTAGTCCGGTACGTATAATATAGCAATTAGAAACAGTCTGCAATAGCAAGTGTTGATACAGTAACAGAAGAATACAGATAAAGCTAAGAACTACGGCTTGCCAATAAACTCTATGCAAGTCGTATTAAACAAGAAAGAAAAAGAACAGTTAGTGATTAAACTTTATCAAGATGGCAAACCCATACGAGAGATAGCTCGCCAAGCGCATTTATCGTTTGGTTCAATTGGAAAGATCATAAGAACTATCAACAACAGCGGCGATGATAACTGCAACAGTAGCTCCAAGTCAACAAAAGCGTTATGGATGTTCAAGAACGGGAAGCGCCCCATTGACGTGGCGATCGAATTAGATATGTCAGCTTCTGAAGTTGAAGAGCTACAACAAGAGTATTGGTCGCTTAATCAGCTACATGAACTCGGATTCTTATTTAACGAGATCAAAAACTATCTGCCATCATTTATCAAACTATTCAATTTATTAAAAAGTAACAAACTGTTGGGTGATGGGTACATCTCTAAGTTTCTTAGATATGCCAATTATGATTTACCAAATCTGGAAAACAAGTTTCAAAAACTGACCGGTGATGTTATAGATCTCGAATGGAAGAAAAGAGATTTGAACAATACTATCATACTATGGAAAGCTCAGTTATCTGATCTTGGACAGACCATAACACAATACCAGAACGCTATCGAAATCAAGAAACAGCAACTGATAAGAATGAATAAACGAGTATCATAATTTCGTGATAATGACACTATCTTTAAGTCATGCTATTGATACCAAGATTGAATATGTTTCTCCAATATCTGCTCGCCAGTTTTATACATTCAAATAGATTGAACCAATATGATGTCGATAACTTGATTAAAGAATACTTCATCTCATCATTGAATTGATTTTGTTTGGAATAATTAAAGTCATCCATAATTAACTGAGAAGACTTTGTCTTTGTATCTTCTAAGTTTGTATCATTGCTTCGACAATAAGCATGAATTCTTTCATCAGTATTCATAGAACAAGATGAACATGTAAAGCATATCACTTCATTGCATACGTCACAATACAAATGGGGTACAAGAGTTGCGCCACATCTTACGCAGCTACTGGAACCCATAACTGCATATCAACTACAAGTTCTTTTATGTTTTGAGAATGAACAAAACTCAGAAACTGGTCTAATGTATTTTGCTCCGAATCTTTTATACAACGTTAATTTAGTGTAAAGAATGCATTCATGCACAAAGTTAATTCCACTTAA
>JBKPHJ010000192.1:0-18295 GCA_046729835.1 Thermoproteota archaeon | reverse complement strand
ATGTAGGCAAAGAGATAGAATGGGGGATGCTTGGAATTGCGGTTGATAAGACTGAGGGAGATAATGCAGATACTAATGCTGATGGCATTCCAAACGGGTCACATACATATGTCTTCCTTTATTATACTGAACCTGACTCATCATCATCTACTATCGATAGCAGCAGTTCCCTTGCTACTTTATCAAATACACCAGATAGTGATGAAGATGCTAGTGACAGCAGCAGCAGTGGGGGTGAGGATATCGGTGATGATAGCAACAATAACCAAGCAACAGAACCAGAAACTGTTGGAATACAGATGTCGAATCGTCTTTATAGATACGAACTAGTTAATGATCAACTAGTTAATCCAAAACTACTTTTGAGCCTTCCGGCTAATTCCCCTACCTCTGGCACTGAAAATAATCATGATGGTGGTAAAGTTGTAGTAGGTCCGGATCATAATGTGTATGTTGCCATAGGCGATGTTGGTGGTCATAGGGGGCAAGCTCAGAATGTCCAAGACGGCCAACCTCTTGATGGAACTAGTGGGATTTTAAGGGTAACTGAGAACGGCGATCCTGTAACTGGATCCCCGAGCTTAGCTACTTCCTCAAGTGATGATTCATCATCATCATCGTTAGCTAGTTACTATTATGCTTATGGTGTACGCAACAGTTTTGGAATAGATTTTGATCCTATGACAGGAAATCTATGGGAGAGCGAGAATGGAGCAGATGATAATGATGAAATTAATTTGGTCCTGCCTGGTTTCAACAGTGGTTGGTCAAAGATTATGGGTATTGCACCATCTAATTTCAACCCAGCTAATGAGCTAGTAAATTTTGATGGAAATGGAAAGTACAGAGATCCTGAATTTGTATCAAAGCAAACTATTGGACCTACTGCACTCAAGTTCCTACACTCAAATAAGCTAGGAGACCAATACCAAGACACTATATTCATGGGTGACGTAAATACTGGAAATCTGTACAACTTTAAGCTAAACCAAGGTAGAACAGGCTTGATGCTTACTGGGCCACTTGCGGATAAGACCGCTGATGTTCTTGAGGAACTTGATTCAGTAATATTTGGTCAGGGATTCGGCGTTATTACAGACATAAAAGATAATCCGTACGATGGATTTCTGTATATACTTGGATATGATGGTTCAATTTACAGAATAACGAGTAATGATGTTATGTGATTGTATAGTCATCACGATTATACTAAAATCTTACAATTATAGATAATCTCGCAGATCTAAATCAACTCAAATAAGTCGCCGAAGAAAGTGATTATTCTAGTTTTAGCATCTTAGTATTATATAGTTCTATAGTTTTAGGCCTCAACTCTCGATTGTATACACGAATGATTCTAAAAGTGGTTATCTGTTTCCCTATTCATATTTATTGTTCATTGTCGACTTCATCATCACTTGAGGTACTGTCTTGCACCTGACCAAGATCAATATTTGCTCCAGTCGCCGAATCTATAAGAGCATTGGAATACAAGTATTTTGTCCTCCTGCATCATCTTCGATATGTAAAGCATCATTGGGATCAGCTATATCCACAATGGTATTATTGTGAATAATATTATCAAGGGATTCCTTGTCCAAGTCTATTCCCGTCGCACTATCTGAAACCATATTGTTGTATATCTCATCGTTATGAGATTCTGAATTAACTATTCCTCGGTCTTCATTACTCACAATATTATTTCTAACATTAGAATCGCTCATATTCCTGCTAAGCATAATGCCCATCTTGGTATTGTTATATACGTTGTTATTTTCTATGGTTACGTTGTGACAGTCTAAAGAACAAATGACCCCAATACCACCATTACCATATACTATATTGGAACGAATTTTCATATCATGTGTTCCAGTATGTGGATCTAATCCATAGTGAATATTATCATGAACGTAATTATTTTCTATAGTTATTCCTCCAACTCCCTTTGAATAGAAGCCAAAGTATAGATCATGAATGTTATTTCCTCTTATTATGCTGCCATCACCACCTTCGTATCTCAGACCGGTGTGTCTTGCGCCATATCCTGCTTCATAGCCAAGGTGTGCTATTTCTGAATTGGTAATATCTGTCGTGCCTGTTGCTTCATCATCAATTATGACATAAGTCTTGGAGTACCAATTTGAACATCACCACCTTCCTCTCTACCTGAATCTTCACTTGAAGTATAGTTATTTGTAACGGGATTCCAATAGCTTATCTTTACGGAATCAATTTTAAATCCACCAAGTATATGTATTGGATATACATTTAATCCGTCTGAATTTATTTTCAACCATGAAGTGTCACTAGAATTGATAAAAAGTGTAGCGTGTCCAGCTACTGTAAGTCCTGCGTTCAATATCCATCCTTTGTCAACTTCTGGGTTTCTGCTCAGTACATTTGGGGTCTTTAAGCTGGTTAGCAATCTCTGTTAAGTTAGTTGTCTTGCAAGTTATTGTTATTATTCTTTCTTGAGAATTGAATGTTATGCAGTTAGAAGGAAGGCCTGATAAGGATGAGTCTCCTACTTCAGAAGAGGTTGAATAAGAAGAAGTCGCATAGACTGGAACACTATATAGGTTTAAGGTAAAGGCTACTGCGAGTATTACAAATATGCATCTCAGCCTTACGTCTAAAGTCCTTATCTTATTATATACATAGTATGCTGTAAATACCTTACAGCTCTGGTCTTCTCGAAGATAAAATGACTTCACGTAGGATAAGAGGCCATCAGATCTTCTGTAGAGACGATAATAATGCTTTACTTAGTGAGGTCGATGACAACTATTTGATTAATGGTGAAGTTAATGATAACCCTAAGGTGAATGTCATATCAAATATCATTGTTCCCAAAAATCTATTCTGTTACTTTGGCAGATAAAATCAAGGGTAATTCTAAAATCATTGAGAAGTTTGAGGCCCTTATAAATAAAGGATTAATATAATGAACATCCATCATACTAAAATATGAGGAGCATAGAGGCCAATTTTTTCCTTCGTAAGCGGAAGGAAGAACATTACAACTTCAAACTCAATTTATTAATGGTTATAGCAAGGGGGTATTTGAACAGGCCAGGACATACGTATCCTACCAACAAAAATATCTATTATCTCTTGATATTCTTTGCAACTACATTGATAATTATCGCTAATCCTGGATTAATGAATGCAAAGGAACAACAACAACAACAACAGGCCATCCTGAATAATACAATTAATGATTTTACGCTTAATTTAGATGTACTAGACGTTAATACTCAAACTAGAAATTCTACGATATCGATTACCGGTGCTGAAGGCGAATCGTTAATACATAATAAAACCATTGATCTACTTTCAGAAGCCCAACAACAATATCCTGGAGAAAGCAATCCTGTTGCGGTGACAATACCCATAAAAATCAACTCTAGCTTGATACACGAAGGCGATGAAATCAAAGCATGTCTTACAATGGCCGATTCTACTAAAGTCGATTGTCACATGACGGTAATTACCCAATCTAATGAGGAAGGGTTTCCCAAATCAATATCTCTTACGGCCGGAGGAAGCATAGAAGAACAAATAACCGAATTACCAAATTGAACCGTATTTGTTCTTATATGGAACGATTCTTGTGCCAATCTAATATACTACAATGGTTTTTTGATTACTCTTCAAAAACTACTTTAGGTTTCATCTTCCACTTATGCCGCCAGTATAATCCCCGCTAAGTCTCATTATACCTTCTTGAGAATCACAAATTGCCTTAAGTAATTCCAAGCTTAATCTCATGTTTGCTACATAGTGAGTACCATTTTCATGGATTGATGGAAGAAGTCCCGTTTTTTCAAATATCAGATTCTTCATCTCTTCTTGATCTGTTCCAGCTACCGTTTTTATTTCAACCATATAGAATGGCTGCGACGATGACGAAGACGATGACGTATCCCTGAATGACGACGATGACGTATCCTTATAGCTTTTATATTCCTCACGAACAAGTAAATCATGTATTAGGGCAGGATCAACTTTAGGAAGATGCGTCTGATACAAGCTCTGCAATCCTTGAAAGACCCTTCGTATCTCCTGTAATTCAGAGATAGACATATTTTGTTTCAGAGTTAGCTTTAGCATAACGGTAAAAAAAGGTTGTTAATTCGTCAGTGCTAATGGCAATTCAGCAAAATTATACGCGAGCTAGTCGAGAGCAAAATCCCATTACTCCTCCAAACAATATATGTAATGCGAGTGAACCAAAGACGATAGCACTAGATAATCCAAGGAGCTGTTCCGCTAGCATGTAATCTGAAGCGTTTGAGCTCAGACTATTTACCATGTTAGAAAGGGCGGGTTGGATGACGTAATAATTCATTGGCAGGAATAGAACAGCCCATACTACTGTTCCAGCAAGTATGCCTGTACCTATACACTTAGATACTGAGCTAATCTGAAATATTCGTACGCTCTTTGAGATATAGTTGTAAATTATTGAAATAATTACAGCTGTTATCATATATAGAAGAAAACCTACGTACATTGCATAAGGAGCATCTACGCCGAAGGCTATTCCAACCATCTTGTAGAAGGTACCTGGGGGGACATTTAGTTGAGAATCAATGGCTAAGAATAGCCCAAATATTGCCCAAGCTGCTGTTAGCCCGGCGATAATACCTGATGGTCTTCTCGTTCTAATTGTCCGTAATGAATGCGACAACATTTTCTATTTAGACAATACGCAAATACGATATTTAGACTTAAGTAATCATTAAATGATATAAATCATCGTCAGTTAGGAATCAAATAGTAGAATTTTATTATATTGCATACTTTTGCACAAAATTCATTTTTAGTTTACAACATATCCTTTTCCATAAGTGCAGGGAATTGACGTGTTGTTGTAAGAAGAGCTAACCACGTATCGCCAAGCTGGGTTGAGAGGTTGTCTACAATTGATGAGCACCTTTGTAAATTAAGATAATATTCTACGGGCACCACCATGAATATCGGTTACCTTTTAGACTAATCCTCCTTAGTCAAAAGTCCAGGTTCAGCATTTTTTCGAACTGAATCATGTTTGCTTGCTCTTGTCAGTATTTGGTTGTTTGCCATCACACATTCTCTTTGTTTTGTTATCGTAGTTCATTAAATTGATTCATAATTGATTTGAGCCAAGTCGATCTATTATTAATAGAGTCCATTCTATGAGTTAGTAATGTTCATGCATGCAGAATCAAAATGTTTTGGACTTTACAGATTAGTACCCCTCAACCGTATTATCAGTATTTGTTGATGTCGATCTAGTTTTTATCCTACCTGTTTTTGTTGGTTTCGTTGATGCAGTTTGAATTATTTGGGGAACATGAGCTTTCTCGGATAGGATCTTGAAGTATTTTATAAATTGCTGAGCCAAGTATGCGTCATCATAACATGCCAATGCGGTTGTAAATTGCTGAGGATTTGTATGATTAATAGTCTCGTATACTACTTGAAATTCATCAACGACGATAAAGCTCACAGGCAGATCTGGTAGTCTAAGGAGCTCAAATTTGCTTGATGGAGCATGTATCATTTTATTTATCATATCGAAGGTATCTTTGTTGGGAGCTGTTCTAATTATTGCATTAATTCTTTTCTCTAAACTTATTTCATCAACGGTGCTGTCTATGACATGCAAGCTAATCCCATTTGAAAATTTTTCAAATAGCTTTCTTGAGACATGGGTATCATGATAACGCGAGGCAAAATATACATCCTTTTGCGCATTATCTAGTACACGCATCACCTCAATAATGAGACGGTCAAAATCCTTAATCACAGAAAAACTAGAGAGATGCGTCGAATTTATCATCCTGTTAAGACTGTCATTTGATTGTACCAGTTGATCTATAATGGCATCTTTCTGAGCTGGTGGAATATTCAGGTTTGTCCTTAAAATATCTATTGCTCTTAGTTCCCAATAGTTGGATAAGGCCTGTTCCATAGTCTGAATATGCCCGTTGTAAATTATCGAACCCAAAGAAGTGGTTCTATACATAGGCTTTCCCATTCCTTGTGTTCCTGCTCCTCTTTTTTCTACCAAACCAAGATCA
This sequence comes from Thermoproteota archaeon, assembly GCA_046729835.1. Classification (GTDB taxonomy): domain Archaea; phylum Thermoproteota; class Nitrososphaeria; order Nitrososphaerales; family Nitrososphaeraceae; genus TH5896. Next base: position 12,227 of record JBKPHJ010000192.1, on the reverse strand, counting down.
CAAAGCCGTTTTAATCTCGTATAAAACTGTCTCTTGCTAAGGTTTCCAACAAAATTCGAAGAATTAGCCTTAAGGCCAGTATATGCTGCTTTTAAAAGATTAACTGACCCTCTGTCTGATAGAATAGCGAACAATTGAGATGACTCAGGGACGGTTCCTGCTGCCCGTCTAGAGGCTGCTGCTCCTGTGGTGGTCGTAGTAGTCGTCGCTTGTCCCTCTCTAATTTCTCTTCTTGTTCTTCGGGCTTTCAGAAATCCTTTATCGTTTGTTTTATCATTGTTAGAAACTTCCTTATCTTTAGTTATATCCATCTCATATCTCCTCCTTATTACGCTTTAGCCACACTGGTTAAGCTATCGTAATATATATTAATTCCCTTTTTAGGTGATAATCATCACAATCACAAGATACAGCCGGCTGTAAGAAGATAAACAAGACCAAATCCGGCAAGAAGCAGATTATTTCACAGGGATCTCAGAAATGAATACTTCTTCGAATGATATCTCTGTTATACTCTTCAAAACAACAACATAAGCTTTTTTTCATTTTAATCCACTCATTATACGCTTTCTTTATCCCACGGCCTGAACGGTAGACGTTATTGGCGGCTACCTATCTATCACTGTCATGAATGGAACTTCGATGGTGAATGCCTCTTTCCAGTTGTGGATAGCTACAAGCCATATTGTATCACTTAATCATTAATCTTCATTCCAACCAGAGTTGATATGTGTTGATGTGGATGTTCCGCAGATCTCCAAAACACACAATAGTCAAATCAGATATCCATTGGTGGGATAAAAGAAGTTGCAAGGTAACACCAATAATAAAAATAAGAATAAGAATAAAGATAAAATAACTTATAAAGTAGATGCTACAACTGCAATGATGCTTAGTTCCATAGTTTTATTATTCGCCATATCATTATCTCTAGCCCCACTAGTTCATCTATCACCAGAAGTTATGCATTCTATTGTCTATGCTCAGACACTTCAATTGCAGCAACCCTCTCCAGATGATAATAATTCCGACGTAGGGAAGGCAAACACGTCATCATCACAATCATTGCCATTAGCAACCCTTAACAACAGCATTTTCAATGATGTATTTAAACAGGCGCAAGATTCCGTTGTACAAATAACTAGGACAGTACCTCAAACAGGGGTTGTAGCTGATCCATCGCAAGAGAATAGAACCGCATTAGGATCAGGGTTTGAATTCGATCGAGAAGGACACATTATTACTAATAATCATGTGGTTGCAAATGCTAAGATGGTAGATGTGACATTTACAAATGGGGATAGAGCTAGAGCCAACGTTACAGCAACTGATCCTTATATTGATATAGCAGTCCTTAAGATTATTGAAGCACAAAATGATACGATTGAGCAGGGACAGCATCTAAATGCACTTCAACTTGCTAATTCATCTGCTCTACAAGTAGGTGATCCAGTGATCGCTATCGGAAATCCTTATGGCCTTGCAGGAACCATGACAACAGGAATAGTAAGTCAAGTAGGCAGATTAGTTCCGGCGCCTGGTATTGAGTTCTCCATTCCTGATGTAATTCAGACTGATGCTGCGGTAAATCCAGGCAACTCTGGCGGGCCATTGCTAGACACGCAAGGTCGAGTTATTGGGGTTACATTTGCTGGCTTTCCAGGGGGTGTAAATTTTGCAATCCCTTCAAGCCTCCTCCAGAAAATAGTTCCTACGCTTATTGAAAAAGGCAACTATACCCATCCATATCTAGGATTTACTGGAACCACGCTCACTTCAGATATAGCAGCAAGCATTGCCAATATAACCCAGGATCTAAAAGGGGTATCGGTAAACACAATAGTACACGGAGGCCCTGCTGATAAAGCTGGAATGAATGGAACTACAATTGATCAGTATGGGAAAAAGCATGGAGGAGATGTGATTACAGCAGTTGATGGAGACAAGGTTAGAGAATTTGAACAGTTGGTCTCATATATAGAGAATCAAAAATCTCCTGGCGATAAAGTAGTTCTAAGTGTATTTAGAAATGGAAGTACAATAGATTTAGATGCAGTACTAGGAGATAAGCCGCCAATTTCACATCCACAAAATATAACAAAACAATAACAGGAGAAGCGGCTTTTTTATTTAGTGTACTAAAAGTAGTAGGATAATACAAGGCCAACTAAGAGAATAGAGAATCGAGTTTGTCTGAGTACGAACAAGAATATAACAATTACTTTTTTTATTTTTTATAACAATAATATTGCGTCATAAAAATCTTTATCAGTCGATCTTTTCACGTAGTAAGATATACCGAACAAAAAAGGCTACTGGATAAATCTACAATAATTAGGCTCATTCTCTTGCAGACAGATAATGAAAGATATATACATAACTTGATAAGCGCATCTCCTAATGGTAACTTCTTTATAATGTGCTGTCTGATTGTCTGTCTGTCGTATGCAATCAATTCAAAAGCTAATCAAGCTTAGCGATTTCGGATATTGGAAGCAGAAAATCTAGAGTACTCTTTCTTAAGAGCTTACTTTTTCCTTTTCTTCTTCGCAATCATAAATCTCATAATCTGCTAAATTATTTCCTAATTCATCTGCATCTTTGATACATTCCTGCATCGGAATACTCGTTGTTCTAAAGATAGTTGAGTTTTTAAACTCATCAAAATTTATGTCATCATCATCAAATTCCTGTTCATCAATTGCTGCAGATAACTGAGCAAGGGTATGATATTTGCCTAAATTATCCTCATCATCTGCTGCAATTACCTTGGGAACGGGTGATCTATCAATTGACAGAGTCAAGCTGGCCAATATTGTAGCTAGTATAGCTAGTATTAATTTTGCTTGCACTTTCATATGTAATGCAAGAAATTATCGTTGTTTTATAAAGTGATCACATACAATTATTATATTAATAATATTATATCCTGTATAATCTCTCTCAGATCTTACTTCTACATATGAGAATTAAAATCAATTTATTAATTTATGGTAATACATTCTGATTGAGAAGACTAGTTCACATAGAAAATCGAGCGCATGATGGAAAATAATAAGAAATATTAAAAAATTTTATGTGAGAAGGAGGAAAATCGAATGTCATAGCTTGAAGTTGCATTGCACTAGGTGGTGATTCTCACGCATATGTGACTATGGGATAGATCATTAGAAACTATTAATACTATGTTCACGAATCTAAAAGAATTACCAGCAAAAGATAAAGGAAATAGTAGATAGTGACAAAAAACTATGAAAGACTGTTACTAGGCGGGAGACATATCTTAAAAGGGCTGAGAGTGTCATCAATTTAGAATAAAAAAGATGAGTATAAGAGAAGACTAGGAATCTCTTAACATTCTCAAAGTAAGTTAGAAATATTCTATGGACACAATGGCAAATTATATTAACGGTTAAAATCTCCACCCAACAACAATGAATGCTACACTTATTGCTGTTATTCTAATAGTTACTCTCTTCAGTATCAATAATCCCATTACTAACCTGTTTGCTCAAGATGATGACAATAATAGTGAGACATGCCAAAATACAGGCAATTATCTAACATCATTTAATTGTGGTGTGATAGATGACCAGAATAATACCAGACATTTCACATTAATGGTACAAGAAAATAACAAGATTCCAATCACGGCATCGGGTAAACCAGTTCACGATACAGTCTACTTCCCGGCTTGGACATTCAACGGAACAGTTCCAGGTCCAACAATGAGGATGACTGAAGGAGATCATGTCTTTGTAACAGTTCAGAACTCGCCTAACAGTAAGCATAGTCATAGCTTACACATGCATTCAGTTCATGATCCTAGCATGGACGGAACTTTTGGACCGTCTGGCAATATAGCTCCCGGTAAGTCTTTTACATATGAATTCATAGCAGGACCGGCGGGCGTATATCCTTATCACTGCCATGTTGAACCCATTGTGGATCATCTGAACAGAGGATTATACGGTATGATGATCATAGATCCACCAGCACCAAGAGCACCAGTTAACGAACTTGTAATGTTAATGAATTCTTATGACTTGGATCTTAATGAAGGAATGGCGCCGACATTCCGACCACCAACTGCAGAGGAAGCTAATGCGATAATGAATCCACCACCACCAGAGGAAGAAAGCGACGATGAGACTGCAACAGAGGGAGCGTCAGGACCAGAACTAGAGAAAGAACGTGATAATGAATTCTATACTGTAAATGGCAGAGCCTTTGAATATATGGATCATCCAATTCAACTAAAAGTCGGTGAGCCAGTACGAATATACTTAGTCAATATGATAGAGTTCGACCCAGTGAATTCGTTCCATTTACATAGTGGGATGTTCAAATATATACCAGCCGGAACCGTTAACTCATCATCGTATGTAACCGACGTCGTTACTCTGGGTCAAGGTGACCGGGGTATCTTAGAGTTCACGCCGCAACACACCGGTATGATGATGATTCACGCACACATAAACGAGTTTAGCAGTTTAGGATGGATGGGAACCTTTAACGTAACCGCGTAACCGAGAGACATAGTCGCTAAATCTAGCCAGCAGCAGCATTCCGTATCAGCCTTGACCTACGAAATGGGACCCCTCAAAAAGTTTTGTATATATTTTGATAATCATCGGGACTGCGTTTACAGGCATCCGAAGGAATTGCTGCTGTCATTATTATTCCTCTTATGAATGAGCGTCTTTTATGTGATAATAGATTCCATCGGAAGCCGGCCATCTCCAGCCGCATCGAGGATTGGGTCAACCTCTATGTTGCCTACGTCTGAGAACGTCAACCACAGCGATATCGCCCACATGTTTCTCACTTTCTCGATATGAACTGAAATCTGTCAATAAGCCAAGATCTGGCTTTGCATTCAATTCATTAAATGTTCTTTGATATAGAACGCCTAAGAGAGAACCTCTTCCACTATGTAGAGTCAACTGACCATAGTGAAAGCCCTGCAAGTTTAGATCATTAGTATATTAATGCTAATAACTATTAACAATGTGAGGAACACTTTGCTTGACATTCTTCAAAAGACTCATCGATAGTATTGATGGTACAAAAAAATCACAGTCAGATTCGGATGCAATTTTTACATTATCTTCAGCATACATTAGCCTAGAAGCGAAACTTGATTTAAAAAGTACTGGAAGATGTGGTATTTGTGTTGAAAAGACTGACAATGATGCTGCTGCAGCAGCTGAATTAAATGAATTCAAAGTAACTATCGAAAACCTTCTTGATGCAAGTAAGAAAACTGATTTCAAGCTATCTTATGGTATTCAAGTTGATACCTACCACGGTCAGCTCTGGATAATTGTGGATGCTAAGACGCTAGAAGATAGTATAGCATGCATAACTGTGATGAGCGAGACCTTAGAAGAAATTGGACCTCTTTATAAGCTACAATCTGCAATATTTGAATTTGGCAAAGACGGACACAAACAGGAGCCGTTTTACTTGATTTACGATTATGAACTTGACAAATTTTATCCTTTTGTTCCAATAATTGGTCGACAAAAAGCAAGAAATAATCAACAGGAAATAAATATAATGAAAGCCGTTGAGGACGATAAATTGCCATTTGAAGAGGATTCTTCTAAATGGTACCCGAAGTGGAATCTTCCATTTTAATAGACTTAGCTGCATTGTTAGTTATGCAACAAGAAAGTCCAAATAAAGTAGGCTTTGACCGTAGACTAAGTAATTGAGGTGGAGATGAAGATAATCCCTGTCATTGCTTGTCATCGATATGCGTTATGGCTTTATCGCTTTGGGCATTGTCTTGATGAGGTTATTGATTTATTCCTTGATTGTTTTCTTCAAGTTAGCTTAGGAATAGCTTGTGAACATTCTCCTTGGTCACATGAAGTTTGTATACTTCGTCTTCTTTTAAGATAAAGATTTGATCATGCATATCGAACAGTTCGATTAGATCTTTTATTTCCGAATTTAAAAGGCTGTCAGTCTTGTACGTACAGTACATCAATCCAGCTAATCTATCATTATCATAAGCTTTCTCAATGACTAGCGCCTGCTTTAGGGAAGCTTTTCCCACATCACCGCTTAGAAAATCCATACAGCATACCAGTTTCTTATCAGTATTCTTAACGACGTTTTCTAATACTTTACCACAATACTTCATGATATTTTTCAGACTTTGTGTTTGGACTTGAGTTTGTTGTTGTTGTTGCTGTTGTTGTAATTGTAATTGTTGTTGTTTTAATTGTAATTGTTTCTGCAATTCCTCTTTAGGGTTTGAGGCAGAAGAGTATGGATAAGGCTTAGCTGTGCCATCATACCACTTAAGTTTAGATAGGAGTTCTGTGGAAGGGCTGCCAGGCGGTCCATAGAAACATCTGAACAGGTTTCCTTCTTTGGCAAGTCTATCCATGGATTTTAGCATTCGCATCATAGATTCATCATCTGAATAAATTACTAGATGATGTTTTCTGGGTACTACAGATCTCTGCTGTTTTAACCATACGTCTACAGCGTCTTTTACTATTGAATTTATAGAAACCCCTCTTTGATTTGCCATATCTCCTAACTGCTCATGAACTTGATCATCGAACCCTCTAATAATGAGAGTATGCGTCATGAGTACACTCTCCCATCAACAAGTATTTATAGGTACTGCTATCAAGATAGCGTAACAAATATACATTTATATAGCGCTATCATGCTATCTTGGGATATGAATAATAGTTCCAAAATGCCCTTGAACTTTAATGACAAGTATCTAAATTCACTTGCAGAGACGGAGGATGAAGGGTCTGTTGTTTTATCGTCTATGATGTCAGCTAAGAGAAACAAAATTGTCACTCAGAGGAAGATAAAAAATGAAGATGTCTATAACCTGCTGCAAAAAATACCCGCAGGAAAGGTCTCTACTTATGGAGATCTTGCAAAAGCACTTGGGAACCCTTCGGCCTCAAGGGCAATAGGAAGAATACTTGGCGAAAACCCAAACCCAATTGAAGTGCCATGTCATAGAGTAGTGATGTCGGATGGAAAAGTGGGCGGATACGCCTATGGCACTGCTAGAAAGAGACAATTACTTAAAAAAGAGGGAGTATCCTTTCTCAATGGTTCCGTTCGTGGCTTTAAACAAGTCAGAATGAGTCTATCCTCAAACCATTGAGATTTAGGTTAGAAAAAACTGTTGAATACTAGTGTAGTCATGCAGGAGAAGATTTCAGGCATTGACTGGCAAACGGTAGCAGAACAAATGAATGAAAAAGGATATGACCTAGTACCAGGATTCTTACCACTTCAATATTGCGAAGAACTTGTCAGCAAGTATGACAGCCCCGATCTCTATCGAAAGACCATTACAATGGAAAGGCATCATTTCGGATTAGGCGAATACAAATATTTCAAATATCCTTTGCCAAATCTAATTCAGACCATGAGAAGAGCGATATACCCGAAACTTGCACCTGTCGCAAATACATGGATGAAGATGTTAAATATGGAGAGACGATTTCCTGATAAGTTTGATGAACTTCAACGACTTTGTCAAGGCAAAAATCAAACAAAACATACTGTCCTTATTTTAAAATATGGTAAAGGAGGGCACAATACGTTGCACCAGGACCTGTATGGAGATATTTTTTTCCCTATTCAATTGGCTTTATTCCTCAATGAGCCTGATGATGACTATACCGGCGGAGAATTTGTATTAACGCAGCAAACTCCAAGAGCACAATTAAAAGCCATTGTCTTAAGACCGCGTAGAGGAGATATGCTGATATTCAATAAGTCTGACCAGTGAATACAGCAGAAGTTATCTGCAATAAATGTGGAGCACATCTAGGACATGTATTTAATGATGGGCCTTATCCTACGGGTGAGAGGTACTGTATAAATTCTGTTGCACTAAATCTAGATAAGAAGAGCTAAATGTCTACTCCTACTCCTTATGTCTTAAGAAAGAAGATACTGCTGTGAACTGAGTTAGAAGATATATTCTGTTAAATCTTGGCCATCATTAGATATCTTAAAGATCCACTTTACGCAATTGCCTTTTCTTCTAGTCAGCAAAAGCACTTTCTAAGCAATATCTGGCAGCGCTAAGAAAGCCAGATCTCTCAAGTATGTAACTTTTCTGATTATACAGGAATTCTTACAAAATGAAGACGTCGTCCTGTACTACAAGCTGCTGTATCACAATTTTCTTCTTTTCTTGTTTCTATAGACATTCTTGATATGACATAATGAAATACTAAAAGAGGGGCAAATACGATTGCGGTCAAAGCCGAAAGAGTATAGTCTTGCATGAACAACAGATATATAGATATTCCAAGACCAGTCATTGTTTCAATCCATATGCATGTACAAAGCTGCAATCCTATGTTCTTCAGATCAATTCTCATCATATGTTATAACTATTATAGTATGAGCTGCTAATGCATATATCTATTTTTCCAGATTCTATCCAGATCTAATCTAGATTGGTTATGATTTGTAGGAATAACATCTATTTCTGTCTTGGTGAAATGACACCCTTTCCATCAGTCGGTCGTTACCGTCTTAAGTAATACCCTTGTATTACATATTTATTGATTCATTTCTTGATTGGAAACTTATTTATTCATGACAAACGAAAATTCATATTTATTTGAGAATTGAATCTTATTTGTACTCTTACTGTAAATCATAAGCTTTTGCCTTTATCGGATAATACTAGATTAGTTTTCGTTTATTGAAGATTTGATCTGATTGTTATAATTGGAAGTGATTATGGAACAGACCCATTCAATACCACAGACCCATTCAATACCATTAGATTAGATTAAACGCATTAATATGACATATCATCTCTTGTCTGTATGCTAAAATAGTAATATTATGACTCAAAGTTGGTACACATACTTAAATATTCATGAAGGAATAATTGATATATTGAAAAAACTATTAAATGGGGGTCATAAAAAAGACGCCTAAAATACTTTCTGTTAATGTCTCGCTTCCTAAAGAGATACATTTTGAAGGACAGAAAGTAACAACAGGTATTTTCAAGGAGCCAGTAGAAGGACGTGTATTATTGAGAAGACTTAATCTTGAGGGAGACAGACAAGCAGATTTGACAGTACATGGTGGATTAGATAAAGCAGTATATGCATATCCGATAGAACATTATGAATACTGGTGTAAGATATTTCCGAACATAGAAATGTCAAATGGAATGTTCGGCGAAAATTTTACTCTAGAGGGCTTAATGGAAAGTGAGGTTTGTATAGGTGATGTTTTTCGAATATAGCGATTTTCTTCGTTAAAGGAATGGCATAACAAATTGGTTGGGGTATCACTTAAGTATATGTCATTCACATTTATACAATGTTTCTGTATGGCATGATCCGCACCGTTTTTTAAGAACTCCTTCTTTGTTTTACCTTTTATAATAAAATTATAATCAAGGCCAGTTTCACGACATAGTAAAATATACATTGAATTATATGCCCTGTATGAATCTTTTAAATCTTTTCATAATCGATTAACGAAGTGAGATAAGTAAATGACAGCAGTATCCCTTGTGTATCTGCTTATGTTTCAACAAAGCTTGTATTAGAAGGACTTGCACAGATTCACTATCTAAGCTTAAGTAGTTCACGTCCATTCTTCTTCCTCGCAATATAAAATATAACTATCACTAATACAGATAATATTATAACCAAGATTATACTAGGAACGGCTTGGCTTAGGCCACCAATAGCATTGTCTTCAAAGATTTGAATAGAGATAGTATGCGGATTATATGTCATCATCATGGTTGCTCCAAGCTCTCCAACTGCTCTAACCCATGACATTATTACACCTACTAGTATTCCAATCTTAGCTAATGGAAGTGAAACCTTAAAGAATATTTGAAAGTTATTCTTACCAAGTACTCTTGCAACATTCTCATATGATTTATCAACTGATTCAAATGCTGCCTGACTTGCAAGGATTATAAAAGGAGAGGCTACATACGCTTGAGCTATTATAATTCCAAGCATAGATTGAGTAAATCCTATTTCTGGCAAAGCTTGTATTAGAAAAGAAGTTGGACTAAACATGCCTAGAAGAAGAGCTCCGCTTGCAAGTGGAGGAAGAACTAGTGGAATAATAACGATAACTCTAAGAATAAACTTACCTCTAAAATCAGAGTATCCTGCCAAGAAATAGGCTAGAGGTATTCCAAATAGACATAGAAGGGATGTAGAAATAGTTGCTGTAATTAAGCTTAGAATGAATGCATCCCAAATCTGGGGACGTGTCAGCGATTCCAGCAGATTGGCTGGCTCCAAAAAGGTCAGGATGGTAGTAAGCGGAAATACAATATATGCTAATGTTATCCCAGATAAAATTAGTATAATGAAATTAAACCCTTGATGTTTTATTTCCATTATAAATTCATAAAAAGGTATTTTAATATAATTGTATAATAGTATATCGTGCAGCAAGTTGGTCCTATTAGATAAAGATGGTTCAAGCGTGGGATAACTTATAAAAGCTAAGTTTGCGATCAAAGAATTTACGAATTGTTATGGAAATGGTTAGACTTAACATCGCTTATGACTTGCTACAGACAACCAAGCTTACTTCCAATACTAAAGAAAATGACAAGATTCTAGAATGTACCAACCAAGTCTATTTCGTCATTTGTAATTCTTGTTATTGGTGTGCTACTTTCTTCGGCATTGACGATTTAGAAACTTTGTCTGCATCATCAACACACGTTCTTGACTGTCATGTTTGTAACTCGCACAATACGGAACTCATGCCCATATCTACTAATGAATCATTTAGAATAGATTATAGTCTAACCCGCGGGATGGAGTTAGAATTCTATAAGAGTAACAATGTTGTTGTTAGACAGTAAACTGCTAACTAGTAGCAATTAAGTACGAAATACTTGTGCACCGGTTAGCATTTACCAGCTGTCAACACATGATTTCGGTCCAGATAATCAGCTATTTCATCGAATGCCATACCAGAGCCATTCAAGTTTATAATCAGATCAGTACTAATGCCGGCATGCCTCAAAGCAAATAGTGCAGCTAAAAGTTTACTCGATGCGCCAGTCCAGTCTTTGCCATCCCAACCATAATATGACATGATGACACCGATAGCGCATCTTCCATTATGCCCATCAGAATATTTCTTTTGGATCTGCGTAAACCGCTTTCCATATATACGCAAAATCTGAGAGACAGTCATTTCTTGTTTTAGTAGTTGTTGAGTCATGGTTCGTTATAGTCAATAAACTATTTAGATAATACATCCGCCGGAGTCAGTCGCAGTGATCGTGCTTTCAGTTCAAGCCAAATATCATTTCAGAGCATTCAATGTTAATAATTTTTTCTGATGTTATCTCTTGTACATCGGGTTCTGACATCCGCACAGCCCCACATGCTGGTTAGTATGTTGCATTGAAAAAGCCATACCAATCAGCGTGTGCAAACTCTGAATATACTACTATACTTGCTTTTGAAGAATTCCAACAAACTGGTTTTCTACAAAGAACGATCATTAATATTATACAATGTGAAGTTTGACTGCGCAATTTTTATGATAATAATGTCTTGGTCGTCCGCTACTCACTACAACGTCATTGCGTGTGATACGTTCTTTACAAAAAACACAGAGCCCATTTTGCTTGATTTCAATTATTCCGATTATACGGCCAATTTTTTCATTGGGGTACATTATTAGCGGAAGAACCAGATATTGAATATCAAAGTCCATGTAAATGAGAGTTATTATAGACTGAAGTTGAGCAAAATATCAATATGTATTCACTTAAACTGGGGACTCTTCCACAGAATCCCATAAACTAGCATATTCAAATCGTTTTCTGCGGGAAAAATACATATAGCTTCTGCGAATCAAAATGGAACTAAAGTGCATATGCTTAAGAATACAATAATCAATAAACTATTTAGATACTGTACAATAAACTAGTTTAGATACTGTATCACCAAGTTAGCCCGATCCGACCTGGCCCGTTTTAATACTTTTCGTCTTGATGTAGACCCGCCTGCTTTCGTAGATATTTCAGCAATTCATTATCATCATGTTCATGTTCTATTTTCAAATATCGTTTCATCCCAATTAGCAAATCATTACTTCTAGTACTATTATTTTTCTCCATAATAAAAATGGGATTTTATGATATAAAAGACTTGGGATCTAATCGGAATTTATGATATAAAAAACTATGGGTCTATGTT
>JBKPHJ010000191.1:0-12369 GCA_046729835.1 Thermoproteota archaeon | reverse complement strand
TTCTGAATCAGACGCTTTATCTCTGATAGTCGGAGGATTTATGGAACCATTCACAAAGTAACTTCCGATGGAATACGCGGTGGAGCTGAACAGATTGGTAAAGATGGAAATGGAAGGTTCAGTAGGTTAACCTGAAATTCGCGCACGATTAAGACGGAGATACGACATAGATTTGAAAAGTCTATCATCCTTGAGCATAGGTGACGTCCGGACTCTGTCTGCGGTCAATAATGAGCCAGAATGGATGACCAAGATGAGAGAACAGCACTTTCTAAGTTATCAATCTCTTCCACATGAAATATCTCCTTTATATTCTAAATATTCTGATGCAAACCGTCTGTTTCCGGACCGTGTCAAAATCTCCACGGAACTCCACTCTTCAGAACCTTATGACTTTCTGGCTGATAGAATGGTTGACCTTGACAAAGACAACGGGCTCATGCGAGTGGGCTCGACGATTCTGAAGCTCAACAAGAACGAAGAAGGATCAAGAGATGGCATCATTATATGCGGCCTTTCTGAGGCAATCAGAAGTCATGAAAGAATAGTCAAAGATGCACTGCTGAATGAAGAGTCAAATTACAATGAAGACAAGTTTCTGGCCCTTGAGGCATCTGCGTTTCCATCGGGTCTCTTCATATACATACCGAAAAATGTCACTATAACATCTCCCATTCGATTAATTTGCGCTCTCAGTCAGGATGGAAGTTCTTGTATAACCCGTAATTTGATAGTAGCTGACGAGGGATCAAAATGCACCGTCGTTCAGGAACTTTATTCTCCGTACATTGACGGATCTTCCAATCTCCAACAAAGCGATTTTGAACTAACTGAATGTCACGTTGGAAAAGATGCTAACTTGGAGATGATAACCCTTCAGGCATTAGACCCAAGCAGTGTCGCATTTATAAATAAGAAGGCTTGGGTAGACCGGGATGGCAAGATATCATGGTATCAGGGCCTCTTCGGAGCTCAGACTTCCAGATGTAGGGTAGATAGCATGATGAAAGGTACTGGGTCATCTGCAGAGGATGTCGAAATAATTTTTGGTGATGGAATTCAGTCCTTTGACATTACCTCTAATTTGAATCACATAGGCATGCACTCTAGAGGCCGAGTGTTGGTGAAATCTGTCATGAGGGACAAATCCAAATCCCTGTTTAAGGGTATGATAAAAATATGGAAAAATGCTAAAGCTTCAGAATCCTATCTGGCTGGGCATGCTATCCTTCTGGACAAGGACGCAAAATCTGACGCGATACCCGGCCTGGAGATAGAGACCAACGAAGTAAAGGCCACCCATTCGGCATCAGTGGCTCAGCTTGATGAGAACCAGATATACTATCTTATGTGTAGGGGGTTAAATAGAGATTCTGCTAAACGAGAAATAGTTAGTGGGTTTCTGGAGCCGTTGTCAAGAAGAATGGGACCTACCATACGAGCATGGATTAACTATCTGATGGATAACAAATGGTCAGGAAAGCGACTCATTCTTAAGACTGATGACGCTATGGAACAAATGTTAGAAGTTGAGAAATCCAGGTATCGAGAGTCCCAGGATCTGTTTGAGAAGCACTACAAATATCGGTAGCAACGGGACCAAAACCCAGGCAATTAGCTAATAGCTCAGTGGCTCAAACAAAATGAGACGAATGATAACTCGCTCCTGAGAAAAGTTACGGTTCGAAGGAATTTCAACGCCCTTCCAAGACATCCTTCAGCCTTGCTCTTAGGTTTGTCATGCTAATTGGCTTGATAATAAAGTCTTTCACATCAATAGATGGCAGAACTTTACTGAACTCTTCCTTATTTATTTCAAAAGCGGTAATAAAGACAATCTTCATAGAAGGATTTTTCTCCCTAATCTTGCGGTATAACTCAAATCCATTCATCTTTGGCATTCTAATATCTGTGAGAACAAGATCGTAGTAATTTCGTGGATGACTTTCAAGGGCTTCTAATGCATTCCAGCCATTGGTAAAAGTCTCCACCATGAAGGTATCACCCACTGCTATTGTATTCTGTTCTCTGAGCTGATCCTGGCGCTCCTTCATTTCTTGGAACCTCTCATTATCTCCTATGCCATGAGTACGGACATCGCTGGACGAAGTACTTGTGATGCTACTACTACTACTGTCCTTCTTACTCTCTTTCTCCTCTACCACATCAATGCTATCTTGATCTTCATAATCATGAGCATCATCATCATCATCACCACCTCTTTCCAGTTCTTCCCCTCCTAATCTTCTTCGTCTTCTTCCTCTTCCTTCATCTACCCCTTTTTGCTCTAGTTCATTTTCTTCCTCAGTATGTTTTGCTACTGAGACAGGGGAGACCGGAGATTCGAGGTCTCGCTTGATTATGCGGAGAATATCCCTTTCGTCATCAACAACCATAATTCTAGGAGGCAAATTCCTATCGAGATTGTTGATCATCACTATTCCAGAAAATTACTAGTATTTAATTTTATCAAAGAGCGTCTCTAACAATATCAAGTGTGGTAACATGAACTTTCACTATCAGATCTTCAAATTTCAGTAGCTATTAGGATGTCATAATGTACAAGTAGCTGATTTCGAATCTGAATTACTTCAGTAGGGATTGAGCTTTATCACTCTCCAAAGTGAGACGGCGACGGCGACCTAATGTGTCTTATCTCTTCCTTTTTTGAACAGAAAGAACAGTATGACAAGTATTATTGCTATGATTATATAGTTCACAGGTGGACTAATGGCTTTGGTAACCAAACCCAGTTTTGGAATGTCTACGACTACTTTACCAACGTAATTTGTTTCGTAGATGGGAAAGTCTATGCCAGGGATTGATCCCGAATTAGCATCCCCTTTCGTAAGGATTACTTCATTGCCTTGGGGGTCAGTAAGGATGTCATTGACCCTATGAACAATAGCGTCGGCTTCTTCACCATCAGGTACTGGCTCTTTGAAAACTATAATGTCTTTTACCTTTAACTCATTAAATGGGATGTTATGACTCACAACCACAAAGTCTCCAACGTTAAGCCTTGGTACCATACTTTCACTAGCAACAACATAAAAGGGATTAATCACTCCAAAAGCTAGTCTTATTCCTATCCAAATAACACCTACGATTATCACGGCAATCATAATATACCTCAATTCTTTAGGGAAGCTCATCTTTCGCATTAGTGCTCTTCATCATATCAGAATATGTTTGAAATATAAGTGTAAGAGTAATGAGCTGTCTGTCTAATAAGGCAATCACCTCAAATTGCGATGTGAAAAAAAGACAAATAAAAGTGCAAGATATCCATTACTTTTTATGTTTTCTCCTTGAAAATGCGATTTCCGCTGATTTCTAAATCTTGCTTCATCCATATTTTTTTCACAAGAGAAAGGCCTCAAATAGAAGTTGTTTATGCAGGACTTTGGGGTGTATTCTTGCCGCTCAACCATCGAGTTTGTGCATTCTCGCTTATCTTCCACAAACAATATATGGTTTTCGCGTAAAAATAAGATAAATTGAAAATGAGAAAAGATTATGGTCATTCACATCAAAAGCATTTGCCTAAGCCTCGACTCAATCCTCGTTGGGGCAAGGAAGAGGAAACTAATATCTTTGCTGAGAAGGTAAAGTTGTTCAGGACGGGCAAACTTTCTGAGGATGACTTCCGTAGATTTCGATTACAACACGGTGCATATGGTTCTCGTCTCCAAATGAATTACAGTATGGTAAGAATCAAGGTTCCCGGTGGCGAAATTCTTCCAGAACAACTCGAGAAACTAGCAACTTTAGCAGAGGCATTTTCGATCGGGTCAGCACATGTATCTACTAGACAAAACATTCAGCTCCATTGGGTTCAACTGGAAGATGTAAGTGAGGTGATGAGAGGATTAGTTGAGGTTGGCTTGACGAGTAGGGAGGCCTGTGGAAATACCGTGAGGAATGTTATGTGTAGCCCTCTTGCAGGTGTCTGCCCTGACGAGGAATTTGATTCGACTCCCTATTCAAAGGGCATTGCTCGATTCTTCCTGCGAAATCCTATGTGCCAAAATCTACCCAGAAAGTTCAAGATCAACTTTGCATGCTGTGACAAGCATGGACTGGTGCGAATTGCTGATATAGGTCTTGTTCCAATGTCGAAAAATGGTTCAAGAGGCTTCAGGATCTATCTCGGAGGTGGATTGGGTGCTGCTTCGTTTATCGGTCATCTGCTCGAGGAATTTACCCCGGAAGAGAATCTTCTGCCCACGTGTATGGCAGTCATTAGGCTTTTCGACAGGAATGGGAATAGAGAAAATATGGCGAGGAATAGAATGCGATATCTGGTGAACGAGATGGGATGGGAAAAGTTTCAGAAGATGGTGCTTAAGGAAAGATCCATTGTTATGATGACAACTTCCCTTTCTACTGAGAGTTTGTTCAATGTATCAGTTGAAGAAGACCAGCGGCAGCTTCCAAAAGGGAGTCATTCCGGAGCTAAACTGCATATACTCAAGGAACACGATCCCTCCCATATCGATTCATATGACAGATGGCTGCATTCCAATGTAACTGCCCAGAAACAAGCTGGATATTATACGGTGTACGTTACATTAGGTGCGGGGGATGTGACTGCTAACCAGTTAAGGGTGTTGGCTGGCACTATTCGCGAACTTTCTATGGAAGGCGCAGCTAGGAACACACCGCAACAGAACTTTGCGATTAGATACGTCAATGTGAACGATCTTCCTGAATTCTACAATCGGTTGTCATCGGCTGGACTGTCAAATCCAGGAGCTTTGACTATTACGTCCGCTGTAGGTTGTTCCGGGACAACCTCATGCAATTTAGCCATTACTAATTCACATCGTCTAGCGAAAGAAATTCAGTATAAGTTTCTAGAACTAGGGTTAGATACAGACGATATGCTCCGTGACAGTACGGTCAAAATTAGCGGGTGTCCTAATTCGTGTGGACAACATGAAATAGCAACTATAGGTTTCTTCGGAGGAGCTGCAAGGATTGCTAACTCTATGGTGCCGACATATACTATGATGTTTGGGGGCTCTGGAGGTGAGAGAGGAGAATTAGGAAGGGTTGTGATGCGAGTTCCTGCAAAGCGGGTTATTGATACAATACTCAAAATAATAGAGATCTATCGACAAGAACGTTTTGATGGTGAAACGCTCCGCCATTGGATCGATCAAATATCGAAAGGTGAAGGAAGCGGGTCTGTGCATGACATTGAAGATGTTAAGAGAGTCTTGGCTGACGTAGTACAGCTGCCATCAGTAGATCAGCAGCCCGAATTATATCAAGATTATGGGAGCGATGTGAGATTTATAGCTAAGACAGCTAGAGGTGAGTGTGCAGCTTAGGCTGATATGAGATCTAAGAGACCTTTGTCAGTCAATGGACAAGATCAGAACGGAAGAGTGTCTGACAGAAGGGGTGGAGATTTGAGATCCGAGTATCCTACACTCCCCGGCATTGTCTGTGATGTAGATACTTTATCTACGTTGATAAGAAAGAAAGCGGTAAGAGTAGTCGACGTACGAAAGGAAGAGGATTACCTTAAGGAACACATCCCCGGAGCGGTCTGTCTGCCTCTAGCGAGACTCCTGGAAAAAGAGAGTCCGAGTCGCTGCATTGAATTATTGCAAGGAATCGGAGTCAATGAGGAGATACCTGTGGTCACCTACGACGATACATTTGGTGCCCTGGCAGCGAGGGTCGCATGGACATTTCAATATGTAGGTCACCAACATACCTCTATCTTAGAAGTGACGTTTACCCAGTGGAAGAACATGGGGCTTCGCACCGAGAGAAAGCCATCTAGTTACAAGTGGCAACCGCATCCTCTCAACATTAATCAGGACATATACGCTGATTTGGCTTATATTGAGAAGGAATCCTCTAACCGGGTGCTGATTGATTCTAGAGAGAGACTCAATTTCCTGACAGAACATATTCCGCAGGCAGTTAATCTTCCATACACGATGCTGAGGGCAGACGGGAGAGTTTTGAGTAAAGCCGATGATATTAGGCGATTTTTGCAGAATAGAGGAATACAAGAGGATGCTGAATTGGTGACTTATTGCGGGAGTGTAGGAACTTTATCTGGCTTGGTATATTACGGACTTAAACTTGCCGGTTTGAAGAATGTAAGGTTGTACGCGAAGTCATTTAAGGAATGGAAAGCATTGGGCAAACCAAAGGTAGAATTCAGGGATGCAAATTACTGGGATCTTTCAGCAGAATGAGCCCAATGAAGTGATGAGACTTTCTCTTTTTCTATCCTTTTCTACTTAGGGCAAAAACGGCTACGAGTCTCTTTAAATATTGCACGTTTCATGGTTGGATATTACCAATTAATACGAAGGCGCTGCATCTATTGCTATTCCTTCTGCATGGCCTAAGTTAGCCATTCAATTACCTGCTGAAGTGTGTCACATTGGATATGTACTCGAATTGCACCTAGGGGTGATTCGCTATCAGTATCGGCCAGGGCCACTACCCCTGCAGCAGCAGCCTGTTTGTTCAGGAGGAACCACGTTGTACTTCTGTCCATGTGATTTATCAGCATTCTTCTCAATACTGACACTGATTGCCTAGCCCTCACTTGTTCGTATATTGTGACCAGCGAGTCAATTCTTTCGGACCTTCCCACCAGCAGGGTTTGCTTTTCTATATTCATCGTAGAATGCTGGATTACGTTTCTGAGAGCATCTTTTAACTTGTCTAGAGATTCTGTTGGGTGAATCCTTGTTTGTACAATTAGCCGAAAGAATGAACATTGTGGCGGCTTTTTCATTTTAACGAATTGAGTCGTAGCTTGGAGACTATAAGGATATTGTCATTTTACCTCGAAAATAGCACGCAGTAATATCTAGAACGGCATACCCGTGACAACGGACTTCAATATTGGACTAACACGATAAATACATAATTTTGATGATACATTTCATACATTATATATGTGAGCCGGTATTTCCAAATACGATATATTCTATGTCAAGAAAAGTCCGTGTCGCTATTGCCGGGATCGGAAATTGTGCCTCTGCACTGGTTCAGGGTATCAATTATTATGGTGCAAACAGGTCTGACTCAATAGGTCTTACTTCCTACTCTCTTGGCGGCATTGTTCCTGAGGATATCGAATTTGTTGCGGCATTTGATGTAACTGAGGGCAAGGTAGGTAAAGATCTAACAGAGGCGATCTTTGCAGAACCCAATAATACAATAAGAATAACAGAGGATCTAGCCAGGCTAGACGTTAAGGTGGAGAAGGGATCCGTGCTGGACGGGTTGGGTAAACATTATCATGAGAAGGTTAAAGTGTCTGAGAAGCCGAGTGTGAATGTAGCCGATGTATTGACGGATAGCGGTGCTGAAATACTCTTAAATTATCTTCCGGTTGGAAGCCGACTCGCGACACAGTTCTATGCTGAGCAATGTCTTCAGACAGGAAAAGTGTCATTTATTAATGCAATTCCTGTCTTTATCGCCTCGGCAGTTAAATGGCAGCAGTCTTTTGAAAGTAGAGGTCTAGTCTGCGCAGGAGACGATGTAATGAGTCAACTTGGGGCGACGGTTGTTCATAAAAGCTTGGTAAAATTGTTTGTTGACAGAGGAGTTAAGATAGATGATACATATCAGCTCAATGTCGGCGGAGACATGGATTTTTACAATATGCTTGATGAAGATAGGTTGGAAGACAAAAGAATAAGCAAGACGTCTGCCGTCGAAGCTATGTCACCTTATTCTATCCCGACACGAATAGGCCCTTCTGATTACGTCGGATTTCTCAACAATGACAAGATTTGTTACCTGTCTATCAGAGGAAAATACTTTGGCAAGATTCCGGTCGAACTAGACCTGAAACTAAGAGTTGTGGATGCGTATAATAGCGCAGGTGTGATGATAGATGCTATCCGAGGAGCAAAACTTGCAATCGATAGGGGTACAGCAGGGGCGTTAGAAAGCGTTTCCGCGTATTGTTTTAAGCACCCGCCTATTCAGATGCATTACATGGATGCAAAAGAGAAGTTCTTGGAATTTGTAGACGGGAAAAGAGAAAGATAATCGGATCGCTATTAAACCACCGCTATTAAACCACAGGCAGCCACTTTAGGTGACCAAATTTAAGTTTCAGCCCCAGTACCATTTACCAGATTTATTATTTCTCCTCTACATTGTTATTATCTGCATTTGCTCTCTTCATTTTGTCCATCTCTTTATCTATAGCTTCTCCCATAATATCTAACTCGTCCAACCCTTCTACTTTTTGATAAGTTAACCTTTCCAGTACTTGGATGATACTCTTTGCTGCTCTATATTGCGGGATTTGAGGGTCCTTGATTTCTCCGTATAAGCCAATGGCCTTGATGCCATTCACCTTGGCAAAACCCAGTATGGATCCATTGAACCCTGTAATATAAGATGGCCTCTCTGTTTTAGAAATACCTAAACGCGTAATCTGTTCCGTCAAGACCTCTGAGTTCGTAGTCGCAAATGTTTTCGGATATTTTCCGAAATCTCGCTCTGAATGAAAGGCCCCGCAGGTATAGATTAACTGGGCTGAATATTTCTTAGCAACACTGATCACGTCTTTGCAAAGATAGAACATCTCTTCATTACTCTGTGGTTGACCATACCCCCCTCCAAAGAGGATCATGTTTTTTCCGTAGCTATAATCCCATCTCTGTTGGCTGAATTCGATGTAACCACCTCTGTCCAATACATAATTTGGATAGTTCGAGCATATGTAGCGGAAAGGAGAAGCCTTAAGACTCTTTTTCAGGAAGTCAATGGCGATGCTTCCTACATTCCCCATGTCTTGCATAGCAGCTATGATAATGGGTCTATTAACCTCAGGGTCTTTGATATGTCTTATTCGCATGGAGTAATATCCATAAGTAATCCTCTTCCGATTAAAAAGTATTTGATCTGACATAGACCCTATAGATCTAAATTAGTCTTTATTTAAATCACGTCACGTTGCTTCCCATTGATCATATTTGAAATCAATTAGTTCAAGAGATAAACTGAATTAATTTTCTGTACATGGCTTTGATTACGACTACTAATTAATTCAGATACTTTCTTCTCATAATCATCTGAGCGAAGGAGTCGACGTACTATATTTCGATCTATCAGAAAGGCAAGGACTCTTTCAAATTCCTTATCAGTCATATTCGTTACCCGAGCACGGTAAAAGTATTTATCAGTTATCTTCATCCCGTTGAAGTCTTTGTTGTAGGAGATTTAGGTTGGTGATTTTTTTGGCAAATTCCTCTAGTAATGCTTGCTTTATTTAAATAGTCGTTCAGCATAATACTGCCACTCTTATTGCGACCAGAGGACTAAATATAAACCCTTAAAGGAGAGCTTTAAGAGACCTACTAAAAATCTATGGACTCTGAACCCAATAATACAAACCCTGACCGAGGATCCGATATGAGAGATGCTGCATCCTTTCTTTTAAAAGGTGGTTCTCTATTGGGCACCCCTTGCGAGAGTTGCAACGGAGTGCAGATCAAGTACAAGGGAAAAGTAATCTGTATCAATTGTGGTAAGCAAGAAAGGTCCCTGGAAGATAAGACAATAGCGGCTATGCCGACTTCTGGGGCCCGTTTGGACCAGGAACTAAGAGAACCACAAAATCTGACCGCCCCACTCCACTCTTTGGAATCTGAAATCCAGGAAAGGATGCTCGAATTATTTAGGAATTTGAAAACTGAATTCAATGATCCTAATATGGAGAAGCAAGGAATTGAACTGCTAGAAATGTACCTAGGATTACTAGAGAGATTAAAAAAATATTCCAAGACGATGGAAGGACAGAAGGAATAAACTCTAAAGGCATTCTGTGGAATCTTCTGACCTCAGAATTTCCTTCTAACCACTAATTAAATCGTAAAAATCTGGTAGGCTATGTTACGATGCACTATTATTATCGGCGCTATTACCACGCAGCGAGGGGGGAGTCAAAAGTACCTTAGGGTCAGTTATTACCTCCGCAGGTGGAAGTTTGAAATGCTCTCTCAGGCCAGTTTGCTGTTCTTGCAAAACGTCTTCAGAAAATGAAGGTCCGACATGTCCGAACCAGACATACAAGACTATGACTATTGCCAAAGATAGCCCCATCACCAAGATTGACCAAGCTACAGGTATGAGATTACCATATCCAGCTGATGATTCCTTATCCTGGTGGCCAGACATAATAAGAAGTTTACGTCACGGATGTTTTAAAAGCATTTGCCTTCCTAGTCCGAAATCACTGGGCGATTAGGACTCTGTGTAAGCATTCATCATTTCTTTGAGTTGCAATAAACAATAAGTAATTGAACCCCTAGCAAAAAATAGTCTAGGATGAATGTAAGTGGACGTCCAGTTCCTAATGACGAAGCATTACCTACTTTCAAGCATCTGTGTAGTATGGTACTCAAGGAAATAAACAGTGATTCGTTACAAAGTCTCCCTCTCGATATCTACCACAAAGTAACCATCCGAATTGAATCACTAAGAGGGTTTTCTGAAGAGAAGGGAGCAGAAGAAAATATTACGCATAAGCAGATAGAACTCTTGTCAAATACCATTAGATTGCTTTTTGAAGCGAGGTATGCCAAAATTAGGGGTGCGATACGAAATCAAAATAGTTCTTCTAAATTCAAGAACGGGTTGGACAGAATCGACTACTCCAGGTTGACTAACGAAGAGAAGTTTATTTTGGATGGGAAGAGGGAAACAGGGAAACGGGTCGATATGGTATTTACGGCGATTCAAACGGGAAGACCAGTGGTTCTGGACAAGATATCTAATATCCTAAAACATAAACGCGTTCCAGTGCGGCTGACCAAATCCATCGACCAATTTATGGGAATAGATATGGTGACTTATGGGCCTTATAGAGAAGACGATATAGCTTTACTGCCGTTAGAGAACGCGAGGGCTTTGATCCAAAACGGCTTCGCAGAGGAGATCCAAATATTGGGCCTATGAGTGAGCTCCCAATGATCAGCCCAGCCCATCTAAAGAAACGCAGATATTTATCAGGCGAGATGAAATATCTGCCGTAGAATGACCCATAACGGAATGGACATCGATCAGTTTCTACTTCTTGCCATTTATCCGACAGTTGCCTTTTTCGCAGTGGGGTACATAGGAAAAAAGATACCCTTATCAGATTCTTTGAAGTACGGGCTTCAATCGTTAACAAGTTTTGCATTCTCGTTCGCGTACTTCATTCTGGTGCCAAACGGAAATGCGCAGGGCATTGCAATTGTCCTGTTGTTGTTTGGGATAATCCTTCTAGTCATCGCTAGAAAGTACAAGTTAAGTTCCGAAATTCATGGCCAGAAGATGTGATAGATTCAGAAATTGGATTTAAGCCATTTTGGGAAAGAGATGGTCATATCTGAATCCTAGCAACAATCCTTTCCATGGATCTTCTTTACTTTTCCAGAAATATAGACTCAGATTTTTTCGTATTTCGAACCAACATTACCAATATCTCATCCTCATTCTGGATCACTAACGCCTCCTTCAATTTAGTAAGTGGCGCTGCGACTTCCAATCTCTAGGGAGTTGCCTCTAGCCTGCCGAAAGGATTAAATGCTAATGATAGTTCTACCGATTTGAGGATTTCAGGGAAATCACTTTGTTCTTGAGATTTTATTACAATAATTCTTGTATGTAGAATGAATAGGAGCAAGACCTGGCGGGATATTTCTGACTCAGGACCTAAAAGGATTAATACACGAAAAATGAGTTAAATTGTTGATGCCAACTGCTTATGTACTTATAAATTGCGACCTTGGTTCCGAAGAAGAAATTTTAAGGGAACTAAAGAGACTCACTGAGGTTGTTGAGGTAAGTGGCGTATATGGAGTTTATGACATAATAGTAAAAATAAGAGCAGATACTATGGACAAATTAAGAGAAACTATCACCTGGCATGTAAGGAGAATTGATAAAGTCAGATCCACGTTAACTATGATAGTCATTGAAGGGCAGGGAGACAAGGCTAAGGTATAATGATAATTTGATCCAATAATATGAGAAGAAAAATATATCTTAGTCTTACCACTACGTAACCTCGCATCATTACGCCCTACCGAAGGCATAACTTTATCAGTTCGAAAAGCAGATTTTTTTGCAAAGGTAAACCCCTATGCATAGGGACATATTTCTTGCCTTATGAATGCAGCAGATTCATGATTCATCTTTGTATCCTTCCTTGCATCGATTCAAAATGACTCGCTTGATTCTATTTTTAAGTAGACAAATTAGTATTTGAAACCAACTCGCGCCTTTGACTGGCTCTAAAAATATGGTTTGACTTGGTGATTTCCAATGCCGTATGTTATCTGAGTTACATTCGATAGACACACATGCATATGATGA
>JBKPHJ010000190.1:0-27955 GCA_046729835.1 Thermoproteota archaeon | reverse complement strand
CCATATGTTGAATATGCCATTCCTTCATTGGAAAGCTATTTTGGGTCAAAATTAGTACTCACATCTTTGTTTTATGCATCGAGGTATATAAAATGAGATGAGTTTTTGCAGACTTAGAATAATAATAGTAAAGTAATCAGTATCTGATTTCGAATGATCCTGGTACATGCACCGTCGTACTCAGCGACCTCTCGTCCAAATGTCGATGTTCAAACTCTGAAGTTGAAAAATATAATATTGAAATTGTATTTGTTAATGATGTGAAATTTAAGTCTATTATTTAGGCAGCAATCAAGAGAGAAATGTTCGCTACCAGGGCGCTTCTTCACCTGCCTATATTGGTTCCAATACTTGAATGTTAATTGCAAACAAGGTAAGAGAGAAATGAGAAAAGATAGATTATTACTTAGACTAAGAACAAATTTGATGCATAATGGAACTAGAGTTTTCGATGAAATGCATTCATTACGCGATAAATTCAATGTGAGATTCACCTGATCGAACATCTTTGGAAAAGTCTGCAAGCACTAAGGGATCGGAGAATAACTGCCTATGAATAGATAACTTTGCTTCATGAGTACATTCAGAAAACTGGCTTTCTGACCAGAAATATCAGGAATACTTGGGTAAAGATAAGATTTCAAGCATCAATCAAGGGCCAATTAAAATATCGATGAGAATGACAGGGATAGTTCGATATCCGCAGAACAACTAGAATGTGTAAAGTGGGTGATTTTAAATGACTTAGTTCACCTCGAACAAATTTTTCGTAAGATCTTGTCCTCCAACACGTCAAACTCGAAATCGATCATATGTGGATAGATTGATGGATTGTGATAACAAGGTAAGATGGATACAAACACAAACAGTTAGTACTGCAGCTAGAACTAATGATAAATTAGGGAAATGCCAGCCAAGTTAGGCGAGAGACAAATTCGACACAAATTGCTATAACATATTCGTAAATAATGCAAATAATGCGTCTTCCATCTAGTGAAATATGTTAAAACACCGACGACTGTGAGATGAAAGGAGACTTAACTATATGAAACAAGAGGTAGGACGATCCAGCGCTAACATAATAGAGACTGGTCTCTGCAATCAAATGGGTAGGAAGTGCTAAAGATAGAATAGCTTTCTTTATTCCGCTGCTAGATTTATCACCATAGTACGACAATTGATACTAGAAAATAGTACCTACATTGTCCCAAAATAGTACGATACCATCTTTAATACATGATATTATGTTAAGATATCGAATGTTCAGAACGGAGTCAAATAGTTAATACGAGACTCTTCCAAAACAAAAATAGATACTCAGCGATTTTCCCAAGCCCCGATTATCAGATCGTTCCTTCACAAGGGCCTGTGGTCGGCCTGTGAAGCTGCAGAAAGATCTTAATGTGAATCAGATGACGGTATGAACGGATCTAACCTGTCTCACAAGACATTATGTAGAAGTATGTTTCGTTTAGCAAAGTTTTTTACTCCATAGATACATATATCCAGAACAATAATAATGTGAGTCGTATCAAGTTTGTTCAAGAAAAAGAAAAGCAGTTCAGCTGGTGGAGCCAAGACTAAGGATAGGAAAAAAAGCGTTAGCTACTTGGATGCCTCTAGACGTAAACGGAGGAAATATTTAATGATAATAATACCTATAATTGCCGCAGTAGTGGCAATTGGGGTGTTATCTGCGTCAAGGTATTCATCAGAGGTTAATAAATACGGTACAGTTGGTTCAGCACATGAACACGCAGCTTTCATAATCAATGTAAATGGCACACCGATTGATTTTGGTCAAGACAGATATCAATTGCAATCCAGACTTATACATGTAGAGGGTGGTGACGGTTTTACCTTGCACAGGCACACTGATAAAGTGCCGTTTGGTGAATTCCTAAGAAGTGTTCATATGGGCATTGACAATAATTGCTTCTCAGTCGCTGACGGGGTAAACGGACAACCAGGCCAGCAGCAAGGACAAGGACAAGAGTATTGCTCTAACGATCAGGACAAGCTCAGAGTATTTGTTAATAGAAACCAATTAGGGTCTCCCTCAGCTATAAATGACTATATATTGAATGATGATGACAGAATATTGGTGCTATATGGTAATCAAACAGCATCTCAACTAGGCAAAGAACTCGACGCGCTTCAACAAGTTCCGATTCGCAAGACGTAACTCTATCCTTCTTTAGGCTGGTTTTTAATTCGTCATTTGTAGCACATTGACAATCACGATCAAAACGCATTCAACAAAGAGTACGCAGATCTAAATTATTTTCTGTAGTGTGGATTGTCTAAAAAAACATTTACTAAAGACAAAAGATTGCCTCTACCTACCTAATTCTATTTCTCATTTTCGAGATTGCTTGTATATTTCCTGCAGCAGCTAAAAAAAGAATTACGAGAATTGAAAGGCACGCGGAATATAGGAGATTTCACATGAGGAGTGAGACTTGTCAGGAATTTGATCATTCATTAAAGATAGTCGCGTGTTCAAGATATCCCAGCAACCGTGGCCGCCACATATAAAAGGCTCCACTAATACCATCCTAACCTATAGAATGTTTCACGCCATTCTACCTAACTGTTCTGGGCACCTTTGTGAAATAGTATACCGGTATTGCATTGCAGTTTTTTTCTTGACAACACTCACAGCAATTCAGGGGGAATCATTAAAGGCTTCGTTGGAAAGCGGAGATGGTATCATATCTAACCAAACTGCAGCTTCAGACGAGACTGTTAAAACTGGTTCCTTCGGCGACGACAGGATTGCAGGTACGGACGAGAATGAGATTATCATAGGTCTTCTGGGTTCGGACACAATAAATGGTGGCGGAGGAAACGACAAGATTCAAGGAAACGAAGATTCAGATAAACTGTACGGCGATTTGGGCAACGATATACTACAAGGGGGAATGGGCAGTGACCAGATTTTTGGTAGAGATGGTGACGATATATTGGTAGGGGGTATAGATGATGACTACTTAGTCGGTGACGAAGGCAATGACAAACTATATGGTAGCGAGGGTGATGACATTCTTGTAGGAATGAAGGGCGCAGATTACTTTGACTGCGGCGAAGGTACAGATGTAGTCGTAGACTTTAACGTTACTGAAAATGATGATAATGCAGGTAATTGTGAGGAAATAGTTGGCACTGGTACTATAATGATTGGTTAGTGTCAATTAATGCATGTTCGAGGACAAAGTCATTGCTTTTGACAGCCATCCTATGGTCTCACGCACAATATAAGCAGCCAATTCTAGTCGACTTAAATGAGATAGAAGATAAAGAATCGTCCAGACCGTGATGATTATATGGATGATTACCATGATCAGTAATTACCCCCACATATGTTCTGGTGCTTGACAGGCACTCAGATTATTCACAAAAGTCCGGTGTAGCAGCAGATAGTTAGGGAACCAATTCTTCCATAAATCTACGGGTCTCAAGTTTAGAGAAGATTGCTAAATCCAATTTCGTACCAGGCTCCATAATTTGTTTGAGTTCTTCGCCTGCTTGTTTGTCGTTCCACCACAGATCACCAAATTTATTTCTAATGTAGTTCTCCAATTCATAAGCTCTTACCGCCGCGATTAAATAGCTTGGTACGTACATTATCGCCTCTTGTAAAATATGATGTAATAGCCAGTATTCACCAGGTACATCAAGTCCAATATACTCCCTTATTAGCTTCGAATAAATCTCAGAGGCCTTATCTATCGTTAGGTTTTTCTCCCAATATTCAAATTTCATTAATGAGTTTGCGGTATAGAAAACAATAAAGAATAATTCCATGAAATTATTCTTAGCTATTATCTTATCAATTTCGATGTCAAGTTTCCCATTATAACGAAGGTATGAAAGGTAAGAACGATTGTGTGTTAGCCTTTCCAAGAAAATTGAAAATATCTCCGCTACGCCTATAGGGATCCTATACTTATCTGAGTAACTACTGTTTTTGTCTACCGAAGTTGCATGTATTGCGTGACCAGTTTCATGGAAACAACCCTGAAAATCAAAATAAGGACTCTCACTCTTGTAAAGTATGCGAATGTCAGAGGGTACCTCCACAAAAAAGCAGATGGATATTTTTTCTTTCTATTTTCGGTATCAAAATATATATTTGATTCATCAAAATTCAATGACTTCACCAACCTCTTTACCCCCACGATAGGATCTATTGAGGCAAAGGTTTCTCAATGTCTGAGTATACTCTATTTCTAAAAAGTAAAAATCGTCATAATATTCTGGATCTCGATTCAAGATATCTCGACTGATATCCTCCAAGGCTCTTGCGAAAGGTGCCTTAGCTTTCTCACCTAATGATTTCAAGAAATTTAGCAAAGCGTCCTGTGTCATGTTTTCGTTCGCCACCTGCCCTGTTTTGTTAATGAATTCGTCGAAAACTACTCTCCTGTTTTCAGCTACTTTTGTGTGACTATTAAATTGTCTCCAGTTACTCCAATTTACTGGAGAATCGTTAATTTGTGTGTTTCAGAATCGTTAATTTGATGACACAATCTGTGTGTTTCTTAAGTTATAAATTTCAAGTTCTAGCGTTTTGGTCCTTGAATATGCGATATCCTCAACAGCTCCGAGAAACAAAGCTTCTTGGCGATCACGCAAGCCGGGAGATAATTCGTTCATCATATTCAAGACCTGCATATTGTTTATATTGTTCATCAGTTTGTGAGATATAGAGTAGTTCATCTAATCTACACCATTGTCGAAAGTCCATTCTTTTACACAAAGAGGTGATCGATTATAATAATTTAATCTTGATTATAAGATGGATACTGCCTATTAAATGTGAGTGATAATAGTAGTGAAAGCTTGAATTTTATTCGATAAATAGTTACTGATTGAGGGGATCCTTAAGATCGAAAAATCCTCACAAAGCATCCAGTTCAGTGACTCTTACTTCGCTTGTGCGACATCAAAGGAACAGATGGAGTTGTTGACGAATCTTTTGCTATTTTGTTAGCGGGAATGAGTCGGCGGATTCAATTCAATTCCCTTTCGAAAGGCTTATTTAGCAGATTCCTAGTGACATGAGTTAATTGAAAAGCCGGTACTCAAATGGAAGATATCTGGATGTATTGCTACGATTATACGAGATATATGACGCACACCGAGATGCCGTACTTTGGTTCTTAGAAGATCTCGATGCTGAAAATTATCAAGAATACTTACGAAAGTATCCTGGGTCTTCGTCTGAGAGGCGCAGTTTTGTTGCAGTCTGTGGATTCTTTGAATTATCAGGGGTCCTTATCAAGAACAAAATGATATCTCCAGATCTTTATTTCGACATATTTAATCCTGCACCATTTTGGCATAAGGCGCGACCGATCATTGAGGGCATGAGAGAGAAGAGACCACACATATACGAGAATTTTCAGGTGTCAAGTGAAAGCCGAACGGTCTGGGATAAGCGAAGAAGGAAAAGATCTATCAGAAGTCATCCCCGAACCTAATCGTTGATCTGCCGTGAATTTCCACCAAACTCTGTCATGTATATTGGCAGTTGTGAGCGAAAGAGGAAATAGTTTCTGCGCGTCATGCCAATTAACGGGCAGTAAGTTTCAGTATATATATGATTAAATAGTGGGATCTAATTAGGGAATCTCTATGGCCCCGCTCTCATTCCTTTATCGCTTCTAGTGAAGATACTACATCCCATATCTTTGTTCTTATATGTGATTGTACGTGTCGACTGTATGTCAATTCCTCCATTATACTTATAGCATTGGCTGCACGCACCGACATGCTACCGTTACTCTCGTCTTTAAGCATGAAATTTGCCTCATTTATCAATCTCTTAATTCTCCTCGGAATTTGAATATCTTTTTTGATTGTCTCCAATGTTTCAGTAGAATGGTTCAATCTTTCTTGATTTTCTACCAGCTTTTGTTCCTTCATTTCTTGCCTCGACATTTTTCGGCGTCGACCATCTGAATGTTCATCAGGCTTATTGGCATCCGAAGAGGTATTACCGTAGGACATGCGAAATTATGCAGTATCGATAAATTAAAATCTTTCACTTGTTCTAAAATTAATTTTTGTAAGTGTATCGTTTCTTTTGCTCGTATTTCAATAGTACTGGTTTTTTGCGGCATACATTAGTTTTTTGGGTGGCATTTTTTCATGCTTAACGAAGCAGAAGATATTCTATGATTAGGTATAGCCATCAATCAGAACGTGTGACCGTCGCTGCCTGGATGGATTCGTCCCTTGGCCTATCAGTAGGTATCTAGTATGTGAGATAAGATTCTATCCGTGCTTTCTTACACATTTGATCTTGTCTTCAGTCAGTTTCCTCACGACTGCTCTCTACCATATTCTCTAGGTCACGCCCTGGCATATGATCATTGCTATGTTTTTGGTGGTTTCCTTCCTGCTCTGCTCTAATGGTAGCGGGTAACACGCTCCTGAGGTCAATAATCCTCGGCATTCACGATGAAGCTGTCTGAACTAATTATTCCCATAGCGTTATAGGGCTACTCTAAAGCTCTATCTCATCTGTGACACAACATATGGGATAAGAATCTCAGGAAAATGAGTGTAGCCGAAGATTTTGTCGTTTACTACCTCTGGCTAGAGCGAACAATGGTTAGGGTTCGATTCTGAGTTTAAAATTAAGTGTCCACATTGCCTCCTACAAGGATACTGTTGCTTGTCTGTTATTCATGAAAGTAACGGTAAAACCTCTTGGTTTCGCTTGATGGAATAACGGTAAAACCTCTTGAGATGAATGGATCTTGTCAAGAATTCTGATGTGGGGATAACCCGGACGAAGAAGAATTGGGTAGACTAGCTAAATTTTAGATCTCTTCTATGATTCTATGCAATGACCGTTTACTTGTGCTTAAGTTCTCGCTATTCTATGGAAGGCAAAAGGTGTAAATTTGCTACAAAACAAGGCAAACAAGGCATACGAACTTTTATCGAATAAAATCTGGTGCTCCTTCACAAATCATGTTATAGTCAGCCTCCTCTTGCACTATCAGTGTTTTTCATATATAGAGGTGAACATTCCATCATAACGAGGCACCTTGCTGCCGATCTTCGGGGTACGCTTCATGAACTAATCTATCTACAGGTTCTCCCGAAGGCAGCGGCGCATTTCTATCCACCTCGTATTTGAATATTTCTGGGAAATTTATACCTAATATTACGTTTCTGCCTACAGCAATTATGTGGGATTTTGGGATATCAAACCTAGAATTTGAGTACCCAAAGACAACAATCTTGTCGTTTGTTTCTTTCATCACATGCCCCACATCGTCTTCATTATCAGCCCTCACTCCTTTATTGAAAAGAGACATTGGATATTTTCCTTCATACGTAGCGAGATCGACGGAATCAGCTGAAGGCCATGGGTCCTTTCTGCTCGTAGGCAATGGTTCCTTTCTACTTACGGCATATTTAGTCACAATTTCGGAGAATGGAAGACCAATCAGAACGTTTGCTCCAACCTGCTGTATTTCTTTAATTGGGATATCATATCGTTCCTGCTTTCCACCAAATACAATTACTTTATCCGGTGTTTCTCGAACAACATGTCCTATATGAGGTGCGTCTAAAGCCTTGACGCCCTTATTGAAGTACTTGCCCGATGTCAAAGTGGATATAATTGATCATCATCGGGTTTTAAATATTTGTCTAGTCCACGGAAGCCTTTTTCAGGTCACTTGAATTTTGGAGTAAAAATTAGATAATTACTTTGTATTTGTTACGATTAATCTAACTCTCAATAGCTCTCCTCAATCTCAGATCATAAATCGTTTTAAGCATCAGTTTTCCTAATAAAGTACTATCGTTGAGCCTAGACCATGAAATAGAGTCTTCAAAGGAATTAGAAGGTGAATCCTCTTGCCGTGATGTGACGCGAGCAGCAGGGCCAGTTAAAGCAGATCATGATTCTAAAATCCTAGTTGTCGATGATGAGCAAGACATAGCATTTACGTTGAGGACCATATTGAATGAAGCCGGTTTTGCAGTTGACGTCTTCACCGACCCGTCAATTGCATTTGACATGTTTAGGCCTGGTAAGTACGATTTAATTGTTCTGGATATTAGAATGCCAAGGTTAAATGGGTTTGAATTATATATGAAACTGATGGAACAAGAGAGCTCCATCAAAGTCCTCTTTCTCACAGCAGTTAACGAATTCTCCATGTTTGCGAAATTTAAGAGTAATGTATCTCCTATGTCTGGAAAGAGATACTATTTACAAAAACCAGTAGACTTAACTAAATTACTACAAAGAGTGGATGACATGTTAAAGCACGCCTGAATTGCATGATATAATGGTTTGGGAAGCGGCATTTTCTAGTTCATAAATTGTGCAATTTTGGCTGTGAGATCAAAAAGTCAAGGTAATTGTATATAAAAACTCTAGATTCATCGCATTCAGGTCATTTTTTGAGTTTCTAACCTCTCAAATATCGGGATGGGTAACCAGCAAATTTTGATTTGCTAAATACAGTTGGCGGCCAACCATTGTTACTAGATCCTGTTAGGGGATGTTCATCCTTCAAAACCGCCGTCACTTTAGTCAGTAACCTAAAACCAAAGGGAAACGTTCATCTACAATAACGTCTACAATGTACTAGATGAAAAGAGAGGCAGTACTTCAACGAGAAGCAGCAGCTAATGTTAATTGTAGCCAGGTGATAAAGAAATCACTCACTTTAAGCGACATTTCACCTACGTGGGCTGACAGATTGTCAAGAAGATCTAAGGCTATTCCAATTCCATTTTCGCCTAAGTGGATTAGATGGTATTTCGAATTGGATTCTCCTGCCAAATGTGTAATCGGTGAAGCATACGGTTACTCTTCATCATACGAATATGAATGCAAGGAATGCAATAGATTAGGATGGAGCTTTGGTAAATCATTTATCCTGCGATCCTCTACGAGGATTGAAAATGACATCAGCCAATTCGTTCAACATTGGAATGCAAAGCATCTGCGTTAGAACACTATCTAGATGAGTCTGAAAAACAAATCACAAGAGATCGTAACGAATCTTGAGTGTATCGAACAAAGAGGCTTTTATGGAGTGTACATGGTAAAGCACTATCTCCCTACACATTTTTGTTGGAAGCTTGTATGATATTCAAGAAATCTCTCTCTCTGTGTCAGCATTCTAATAGTTCTTCTTGAATTCTATTGCATCAATCAACCTAGAATGAGATTCTGTTAGTACGTCACATATCGTTTCCTTCGTACTAGCATCAAAATCCAGAAAAGATGCAGAGAATACGGAGTCATTTAATCGAACTTACCTTTGAATGGCATTCCAATTTTCTATGCTAGCACTGCATATGAAAGTAGATTGAAAAATAAGCAGGCAAAAGATATCAGCAGGTTTTACTTTTAACTTATCGTATGTTTGCAAAGGCGCGATGTAAATTGTGTGGCGACCAAGTAAGATTCGTATTAAGGCATCTAAATATGAAACACCCAGAGGTTCTAAGCGACAAGGATGTTGTTAGACTAAGCATGCCTCAGATTATGAAGAAGTACTTTGATTAGGGGCCATCTTCAAATTGGTAAGGGGAGTTCTAATTATGGCAATTGGGGTCAAAAATCGTGGCCAGTTCGCGAACATAATTTGCCTGAGCGACAATGATCTAGCCAACTACATATTAGAATCACATACGTTATTATTAAGCACAGGAGAAACTACCGTTACTGACCACGAATCATTCACATTTTCGTAATGAGGGAAGAAGATCACTAGGAGTCATTTTCATGGCCATTTTTGTGGCTGTTACTTCTGCGAGTATCATCAGTTGGATGGCTAGTCACTATGAACCTCCACTTTATGTTTTTGGAGTAATCTGGATAGGAACCTTTGCAATTACAATTACAATACTTATACTTTGTTTTGCGGATTCTCTTCTACCATTGAGGAATCGGTTGAAGAACAGTACGTCATGGCCTCTGACCGCTAAAATAGTGAACGGGCTTTGCTGGGCAACCCCTTTTGCAATGATATTCTTTTTGCAGCCTTTGTACCCATACCTGATATTGTTAGGAATAGGTGCGGGAAATATTAGTACATATTTGCTATCGAAGAAGTATAATCTAGTTTCTACCAGAGAACAATACATGGTTGGAATAGCATCTCTCTCGTTTATCCCTCTCGCTATACTCATTAATTCGATGATATTCTCGTATTCAGTCGAACCTGCAATCATATTTTCTCGGCTCCTTATAGGAATTGCCTATGGAATAGGGGGAGTCTACGCGCTCTTAATCGAAGTATAACCGGCTTCCTATCTCCAACAATCGTCTGCCCCAAATGCCTTTACTTACTTACCTTTACCCAAGCACATTTTTGAGATTAACTCGCTGCTTGAGCATTGGATTGCTGTCTAAAGCTTTCCGAAAGTCAGCTTCTGACACTGATTTCTTTGCGTTCAAGAATACCTCTGGCGATCCCGACATTCTCTGAAGCCGATTGTCGTACATCTGCATTAAAAGTGATATGGCACTTAATTTCTCCTTCTTGGTAGTTTCTTCGTTTTGGACTATACCCCACAGTGTTTGAGTTATCTCGCTAGAGCCAATTAGATATCGTAGATATTCTAGCAGTATGTCTTCTCGCAGATATCGCTCTACATGGTTCTTTGATTCCTGTTGCACAAGTTGTAAATCTCTACTTACTGTAGACTGGTCTATTTGGAGCTCTTGGGCTATTTGTTCCTGGTTTAGGCCTTTACTATGCAATCTAAGAATTGCTGATAGTCTATTTGCTCTTTCTATGCTTAGCAGCTGCTTTGTAAGAGAGGTATTATTATCGTTAACCTTTTCTAATGGTATTGTCGATGTTGATACTTCTTCATCTTTATCCTGTAGGAGACCCTGTTCTTCTAGTGGTGCAATTATTTTTGGAGACCTCTGTTTATGCATAGTGACGCTCATTTTATGCAATCTCTTGTCTTTTTGAGACATTATGAATATCAGATAGATAAAAAGAATTAATAATCTTCTATAGACGAAAAAGGTATAACTCCTAAAAAAAGAATCCAGAGCAGAGTTATAGACAATCTAAACAGAATCAGATTGGATTTACCTGACTACGATTATAATAATAGAGTAATAATCTCGAAAGAAAACCATGATTCAGTGATAACAACAGCATCAACAAGACGTTCCAATCTTGATGTTTCTCATTCGATAAAAATCCAGAAAGAGTCAAAGGATTATGCTACACTTACCGTCTTTAAAGACGGTAAAGAGGTAAGAATGCCAACCTCTCTTAAGATCAGGAAAATTGGTAAAAAGCAACAACAGGTTTTCTACGAAGGTATCATAGGAAATCCAGCCAGGAACGGCACATCTTACTTGAAAGTATCTTTGAATGAGTGAGCTAGTAAAAAAGTCGAAAGAATAAAATCCATGAATCCAGATCTATTTAATTGCACTGATAAAGTAAAAATGATATCAAGCAAATGCTTGTTATCAAAATTAGATGATATGGCAATTATTTCTGTTGTATCTGAAATCGAATCAGACAGAAGAAACTGGAAATACAGCCTGAATACTCGTGGTTTAATACTGCATGTATTGGGTATGATAAAAGAGGAAAACGAAGACGGTAGAGTCAGAAATGTACAAATATCTAGCGTATTAAAGAACCTGTCAGAAAATTACGGAGATGAATTTGCATTTCTAGTACATTTTAGCGAGATTGAGAAGTTGTATAACACCCTGGCAGAAAAAGAAGGGAAAGAGAAAAAAACCAGAACGGTATATGCATTTCCAAGTAAAACTCTCAAAACAAATTGCTTTAGAATTTCAGTATAGTCTTGATATTATTGACAAAGTTGAGCTTGAATATTACATCACACTGCACTATTCTAAAACAGTAACATGGCATTTTGTTGGACCCACCTTACCCGGTGGGTCATTGCAAGGATTAGTAGAAGCAATACCACCTATCGTTAGAAAATATCTTGTCCATAACAATGTATACATAAGGAAGTATCTGAAAAGCGAATTAGAAGAAACAGAATATAATATCAAGAAATACGCTTATACTGAAAGGGAAAGAGAATGACAGTTGGAAAAAGACGACAAAAACGACGTCATTTAAGAATTATGGCTCTGAACACGACGTAATCTATTATTATATTAGATCTAACCTTTCGTACACCTATAATCAGATCTTTAGACCTCTTAAACAATCAAACCAAAAGGACAGGATTAACTATCTGTCGTCAAGGCATAGGTGTCTGGTGTGATAATAACGTTCTAGCCTAGACGAGACTTGCAACAAATAAGATATACTATGAAATCTAAGACGAGAAATAAAGAATGTAGCAAGCTGAAACCAAATAGAGCGATATCCTAAAATTGTTTAATATTGCAAGACGATTAGCCTTTCAGCATCAACCTAAACAGAACTCCCGCGCATTGGTTAGTATGGCCTACTCCATCAATCTTGCCATTACAGCAATCCGGATTGATTCAAGCTGTCAAGAAGTGGTTTTAATGAAAGGCCTATCTGTTTCTCGTTTAGAATGAAAGGACTATTTAATCCTAGAGCTATTGATAGCATGTTCCGATCTTCTCTAGAAGTATAAACTCCATTTCCAACTATTTTAAATTTCTCTGAGTTGCATTCCATCCATTCCTTCCAAGCATCTAATCTATGCAGATCTGCTTCCAATTGATCATAAGCATAATCTAAATCAACGTGTTTATCTTCTACGTCTAGCAATTGCAGTTTTACTAATGGAAGTAAAACCTCCCCTCCTGAGACCTCCTTTTGTTCCTTATTTAAAGTTTCGATGATAGTCTCCTCATCTTCTCTTGAATTTTCGTTATACTTAAATCCGTAATCTGGAAAAAAATATCCTGCTAAAGCCTTGTTACGATCGTATATCTTGTAAACTGTTTCATCGTATTCAATATTCCATCTCTTGTCATCCTTATCTCTCCTTAAAAACACGATACTACTGCTATTTAGGAAGAGGTGATTTTAAACTTATCAATCAAGCGATATTATCACTTACCGAGTCACTCCCTGCCATTTAAGACCAGAATTTGCAACGAACCTTCGAAAGTTACGATTGGACGTCCATGACTCTCGGATTTAGACTATTAATTCTGCCGGTCTTTAGAAGAAGAGCTAGGCATCATACGTGATTTTGTAATACTCTACAATTGGGAATCTGAAGGGCCTAAGTGATGGATGAGATAGCGAGTTCTATTTTATTTACGGACGCAGAGATAATGTATTTTCGTAATACGAAAACATGTATCGGTTATTACCGGTATCGGAGATATAGTACCAGCAGCTATTAGCGTTATGTTTTTCGATCGGAAGTGAATAGAGTATGCTAATTCTCCAAACATATGCACTTAGAGGGTACCTTGCTGGAACCGACTTAGGTTCACACATTTGTCTACTTCTCCTACCATCAAGCGAATCATGATTGAACATTTCTCCAGATATGAGGAATCATTCATCGGTATCTGTTATTAGACAGGAAATGTATCTGGAATAGAGACCATTCGATTATCGAAGCTCTTGATTTCAATCTATCTAAATTTGAAAAATCATCATAATTGCCTTTGCTTGAGTTATCTAAGTATTTATTAATCTTGACTAGAACCTTAGTTAACCAGACAATTAATGTCTCAAAGCAATAATCTGAGAAAGGTCTATCGTTCTTGAGTCGCATATCGAACATTTGTGATATCCAATTTAGAGCTTCGACCTCATTCGCGATGTGCCATAGCTTCTGTGGGTTGAATTCCGTGCGTTGAAATTCCCATCTTTTCTGAGCAGTGCGGTCGTTAACTAGGTCACGAATTTGTTGGATAAGTACGACATTATTTCTTGTGGAACGTTGCTGTTGTTGTTCTAAAGTTGATCGGCCCATAAGTTGGAATTTCTGAATGAGAGATTATAAGCTGTACGGTACTGCAGAAGCGGGGAGGGGGGAGAAAAGACATCCAATTAGCAATGCGGTTGGAATAATTCTTTCTCTCTCATCTGATGATTACCTGACGGGATTGTACTTTTGTAGATCAATTCATGTGGGTGGTGTAGGACAATGTTATTTGAGCTCGGCCTATTTTTTTATTGCTTATGCAGGATACATTGGGTACATTCGGTCTGGCTGGGGGGGCTTTCTGATAGGGATTCCTTCCGACAATTCTAATCCGTTGAGATATATTGAATATTCATATCAGGTCCATCCAGTCTCAGAAAAGTAACTAAAAAATCAGGGACAGGATAGCTAAAAAAAAGAATGTAGAGCGCATTCAGTTACGAATACCTTTTGTGGACATAACACCATTTCCATTGTTTGTTAGGCAGGGCTATCATCACTGGATGACCAGTCTGTTTATAGTGCTTAGTAGCGTGAAGACCTTCAGATGAATCACAGCAGCCGACGTGACCACATGCAAGGCACATACGAAGCGCCACCCAGCTCGTACCTTCTATCTCACATTCCTGGCATGCCTTAGTATTGGGCTGGACCCTGCTCGTATCTATTCCAGCAAAGTGCTCGCAGTTGTTATTGCTCTCGGTTCTACCATAACCAGTCATCGAAATTATATTATGTAAACTGATTTTATAAACCATGGTCAATCAAGACATTCTCAACTACTTGTAAGGACCGGATATCAAACCTCTGAATGGTAGTCTTGCCATGATCTGGGTCCACTCAGGCTCTCAAGACGTCGATATCCTTTCGACTGAACAGAATAGCTTCTGAATTTCTCATCCTCTAAATGACTCTCCAGTCATACATCAGCTTAACTCGTAACACGATCAAGGAAATCGCCCTACGCAATTTATCCTCCAGCAGTTTTGTTCGATTGAATGAGGGTTAAGCTCTAGAAGGCTTTTCTAAGATTTTTAACGGTTCTCTTATTGCAACTAGATGTTAATTTCCACTTCCAACGGGAAAATTGCTGACACGGACATATAGCCCTAAGAACAAAATATGTCTCGCAGTACAAAGCTAAGGACTAGTGTCACTTCGAAGCCCCAAAACAGCTTTAGAATTACAGAAACCATGGAGCATTTTTAGGTTAATATCAGTGAGTGAATATGATTGCTACTTTATTACCTAATATGATTTTATGATATATATCAGATTAGTGTTAGAAATTGGTTATGTATTAATCTTTCGTACATATTACTTATGAAATTTCGATTATGGAGAGATAAAAATTCTCATCACGAAAATGCTTATTACGAAAAACTTTCGGTGAGGTTTGAATCGAAGAAAACACAGATTCCACATGAATCAAACGTCGATGATAAAAAATGTCCTTCAGACATCCGAGTAGTGTTATTTCCAGACAGGGTCGAAATTAAAAAATTGAATATCAAAATACCCTATTCATCTCTATGTAATGAGAGAAGAGGCATGATAATAGGACGTATAATACAGGAAGTATCGAGAGTTACCGGGTTGCATGAGAATGATATTCTTTTAATTAAGTCTGAATAAGACGATTGCATCTTTCAGAAGACATCGATGAAACTCTTTTACAAACCTTTTATGAACTATGAAACATCGAAGCCGTGTATTTGTATTATCTTTGGTTTTGTCAAAAGTTCTAAATTCATTCATTAAATCAATCAACAATCGATCACAAATGATTTCAATCCTAGTTCATCACTACATATTATGAATGCAAAATAAACATCCTGGGTGGATTACTAGCATGCTTCTAGTTAAATCCATACTTAATATAAGACAAATGATCAACAAAGATATCATTTGGAAAAAGAGTTACATTTTATGCTAATTGGTGTTATCTCCATGTGTTTAAGCACATCTCCATATTCAATGAATATTACTGCGTTGATGTGCAACATCGAGGTAGAATAATACCCTATTCACTGCTGATTCTAAGCTGATATGATACTATTCACAGCCGATAGACTCCTTTCATTTTATAAGTACAATATTAGAGACAAAGTACGGATATTCTTCGGTAAGCCCTTCATATCCAAGTTTACTCATGGTTTGATCTAGTAAATAACTTTAGGAACCATACTGAATGGCCATTCTGTTTGAGTTTACGTTAGTCGATTGGTTAATAATTCTGAAAAATCAGACAATATTCAGTGACCAAACAAACAGACCAATTTGAACTGTCCTATGTTTTATTGGTACTTCATGATTTCTCGTACTCTTCGAAAGCTAAAAGGCACAGGAGACCAAAAATTTGCCGTAACTTTCGGTCCTATGGTCAATTCAAAGTGCTCTAATTAATTTATCGATTTGGGCTGCAAATGGATGCTGCTTATACTTAAGAACAGTTAAAAACTCCTTCCTTAAAAATTGGATGTCACAATAACATGGAATGCAAGAAATAATATCAATTCCTAATTCGGTTGACAGTCTATCTGGCATATCTATTTTATTCTCCTCTCGCTCTCCTTCTTCAATCTGCATTGTCGCATGGTTGTTATTAGATAATGTGGACACACAGGTGTTAGGAAAGTAGGAAAAGGATCCCCTGTTACCATAAGTAGTTGCTTGGGGAACACAGTACCCTGCAACCATGTTACATACAAGAAAAGCCTTGCTTCCGAGTTTTGTGAAGCATCTGTATATTTCTGCAGCTACGGTTTTCGTACCATCAATATCTAAATCACTCATCTTAAGTGTCAAAAGCAAAATATCTGCGATCGCCAGTGAGTTTATTGACCAGAATCGTATACCAGGGCTAGTATCTACTATAATATAATCGGCGTTAAATTCTGAAATTAATTTTTCTCTAAGAAGTATGAATCTTCTGATGGCGCTCCTTTTTGTATCGGTATCTGCAGTTTCAAGCTTGAATATCTCTTTTTTTTGTGGATTGGAGAATCCAACCAATAATTTACCTCTTTTTTCTCCTTTATCATTCTGCACGTAATCAGATGCAATATTAATACCATTATCAATTTCTTTATCATGAAAACTATCTGTAGCGTCAATCATCACATCCTGAATTTCCACATTAGAGGTTAGAAAATCATTTATCCATTTTCGGGGTTCTTTTGCAAAATATAACTGGAAGCTCGGTGCATAAATGTCTAAATCCAGCAAGCACACACAAAATCCTTTTCTTGCCAGTAGCACGGCACTATTACAAGCCAACGTGGTCTTTCCAGTCCCCCCTTTGTAAGAATGGAAAGCAATGCATTTGGTCATTGTTTATGTACAATCTTTATAGAACAAGGATTATATAAGAATGTACTAACAGAGATAAATCATCTAGGTCTGTATATTGATTATAGTAATATGCTTACCGAGTCATGGGTCATTATATTTCACTGGCTATTCTGTCGTTTGACAACAGAACCGTGGTGCTCTTCTTGATTCATGAATCATAAATATCATCTCATATTGCATCCTTGCAAAAAGCTTTTACTGTTCCTACTTTAGGTTCAGTAGTCATTATAACCTCTCCAATTGAGCCTTCTTTTATGCTATTTGATACTCGAGCCGTAGCATCATTTCGAACTGGTCACAATTGGTATCTTAGAATTAAGATTACTATGTTAAAATTCCTAAATCCTTTTCACTGATTCGTTATCTTATCCTTTATTTCTGAAGATAGTTGACCGCTTCCTTTCTTCTATTACTAAATCCATATACTCTTTCAGTTCGTTTTCACTAACTGGCTGTGAAACACCACCAGTCTGTTCTTCCAAATTTTGTTTGCCCTTTTCGACAATCTTCAATATTCTCTTCCTCAATTCCTGTTCCATTTGAGCAGTACCTATGTTGCCTATTACGTCTACCGTACTATTTTTGATCGATTTTCTAAGTGAACTATCTTGAGACAATGATATTGCCGAAAGATATAATCCGATGCTGAATAGATACGAAGATAACAACACTAGTGAATGACCAGCTACTCCGTATGTAGGCTCTAAAGCAGAAGTAGAAAGAGCAATTCCAACAATCGTATCCCCAATACCAGTAATGATAAGATAATCTCTTAATTTTGATGAGACCATCTTTCTCGCCACCATGAAGAAGGCGAGACCAAAAAGGATATTTCCAGCTATTGTGCCTGCTCTGAATAGAATTCTGAAGATATAACGATATGGTTCATCTACCCCTGTTAAGCTTTCGCCTGAAAAAAAGCCTGGCATTTTTCCGACTAGATATAGAATTAGGGGAAGAGAAAGAATAATCCAAAAGAACAAGGAGAGCTTGCCTATTTTCTGATAAGAGCTACGCAGAAGCATTGTAGAAGCGATCCACCTAAATACGAAGGCGATAGGGAGTACCGTAGAATTTAATAGGTTATAGTACTCCTTGTTTGCCTCAGGTAGTATAAGGAGTGTAGTAGTATTAGGACTGACTTCCTTACGTATAATTTCACCATTATATTTCTCAGAGGGCTTATATAGGAACGATGATTCAATAGCTGCTCCTGGTGGGGTTTCTTCATTTACTACCTGTACCATTAGTAATTTAGTGCTAGCATCTTCTGCTATCGATAGAGCAAGTGTGAGTGCTGCAAATCCATAAAACAGGATTGTGAAATTTTTACTATAACTTAGTTTATACCAAGAAAAGAATTTGAAGGCGATTACTCCCATAATGATAGTCGCTAGTATGGAGCTAATTGCGAAAACTGAAGAAGACAAGAATCCGATTTTGGTGTTACTAATAAGGATAACTAATAGGATCCCCAATAGTGTAAACTGGGTTACCGTCACAGTCCAATGCATTACATTGATAAAACGAGATTTAGCTCTGATCTCTTCACTGACCCTTTTTGTATATCCTAAAAGGATCCAGGATCCTAATCCATATCCGATTAAGACAATTAATGCAAATAATGTTACTTCTATGTCTTTGTTGTATGGCAGAACTTGACGGGTGATAAGCAAAGCAATTATTGCAAGGAAAATGATAGCAAGTCCAATTATAACAGGAATCTTCCTACTACTGAACATGA
Source organism: Thermoproteota archaeon (assembly GCA_046729835.1). Taxonomy (GTDB): domain Archaea; phylum Thermoproteota; class Nitrososphaeria; order Nitrososphaerales; family Nitrososphaeraceae; genus TH5896. The sequence goes on along the minus strand of JBKPHJ010000190.1, from coordinate 8,988 downwards.
ACGTTGCCGAAGCTAATTCTGTCAAACCCTCATGCATTTTCATAATTAGGACTAATACATAAAGTTTAACCATTCCACGGCCTTTGCCAGGATCTTGTCTAAGCATCTATGTCAAACAATTCTGAACACTCAAATGGGTCTGATGTTTCTTTCATCAAAGTTAATGAGAATCAGCTAGCAGGGCTTTTTGTTTACTGATAGCTAGCGTACGGCTAAGCAATCTTCATTAGGCAATCTAAACTAATAACGAACATACCGGTGATACCAGAGTTGAGTCTGGCAAAGCGCATTAATTGCTAACCTTTCAGTAGCAATGATCTTAGTGTAACTTTAAGTGGGATGATAGGCAGTTCTGACATTTGTGTGTTCGTTCTCGACAGTTGTTGCTTCTAGTTATCCATAGCATTTTGGTATCCTACTTTGCGCTGTCCCGTTGAATTCTTTGGGGATGCGATTCATCCTTTGTCAATTCTGACAAACAATTCCTAAGATCTTACTTGGCCAATCATACGCTGCTGTTAGGCACAAATTTCCTGAACTCTTCACTATTCATAACGATTCCATAGTATCCTTTGACATTTTCTAGAGTTGATTGATAGTGTTTTTCGAAGTTTGACGCTGTCGCGTCAGAGATCACTATGACGTCATAGCCCAGGTTGAAGGCATCTCTAAGTGACGATTCTACAGAGATTGACGTATCTATACCACAAAATATTATTGTGTCTATTCTTGCACTTTTAAGCCATACACCAATTTCAGTATCGTAAAATGCTGAATCTCTCCTCTTTCTAATTACGTGGTCGGAATTGGTAGGTTTAATTTCATCCACTATCTCAGCGTCCCATGTCCCTCTCACGCAAATTGGGTTCTTCTTTATTCTTTCTTCCCGGGATTTAGGTAGGATCCTATGAACATTGGTGAGCAGATCAATTCCCGAGGGTTCACGTATGGCTTGCGTGTAAAATATTGGAATTCTTGCATTTCTACATATATTTATAAGATGTGCAATCCTCGGGATGACACCAACATATTCGGATATATCTATACCCAACTGGTCATAGGAACCACCTTTGGCCGCAAATCCGTTTTGCACGTCAACAACTAAAAGCGCCGGCCGTATCGTATATTCTCTAACTTTTATCAATGTCAAGGATGTCTGGCCATTTTAATTTTCTTTCCAAATATATATATCCTCCATATGAAATTATAACCAGAAAACAAGCTTCGAACAATTTAACGGCGTTTGTTGCAGGCCATAGGGATGAAAGAAAATTGCAATCTTCCCGTATCATTGACCAAGTCATCGAAACCTGGAAAGGGAGAATCGTCTCTCAGATTTCTCCTCAACAGACGAGACCTTGATAACAAAGCGAGACTCGTTATAGGGTCTTCAGATAAATAGTATTCAGACAATGTTATCGACCATATGGGCGGACATTTGTCTGTGCAGGTATGAACTCGTAGGTAGCAAATTGAAGCTTCTGACGGGGCTCTTTTTCTGGTGAAGCAAGACTAACAAGAATGGATTTTCATGGACTGCTGACCGTCACCAGTGATCATCAATTAGTACCTCTATGCAGATAAGGACGGATTATCAGATTGCCAATTCATTCATGGAGCGCATGAATAGAAGTACGTAGATGAATAACAGATTGGTTGGGCAACTTTATGCCACAGCTATGCAGTAGTTTGAATTGAAATATTAAGAGTGTATAATGGCTACTTTTATTGGTGTCGCGCTGCGGTTAGTCTCCTGTGTGATAGTATCGTTATCTTTGCTAATTTGGTGGGGGGTTGGTTGTTTCTCTACTGACCAGAGAAGACGATACTCTATCTCACAGTCATTACATTTGTAAATTGCAACTTCATCTGATCTAAGCGTTACAGAAGCTAAATTGCTACAATTGACACATATGAAATTCAAATCTTTGCTACTCCTAAATACGGTTAAGGAGTTATTATGTTTATGTGTTTAGATCATTAGTAGGCATTCTAACTAGGAATTTTCTATATGTTTGTACGGATCCCTTGACTGGCTTTGAATATACAAGGTGCAAGAATTTAATTGAGGAGATCTATTGTAAAATGATAAGCTTTTCGAATGATACCCGTTCTAAAATAATACATAAAAACCTAAAAACACATTTAGTACGTTTTTTAGTTTTGCTTAGGTACATTGGATGTCATTAATCGCCAGTGATCATTAACTCAAAAAGGTTCACTTATGCTCTAGGATTAGCCTGGTCTTGAACCTACGGATCCGCACCAGCCGTAATTTTTCCCCCTATCTGATATAGAAACATGTGCAGTTAACAAAAGCGAAGACAGCGATAGACTATAAGGAGTCACACTCGATCAACATGTTCTACGGAACTTGGTATTCCAGGAGGATAGAATTCTTTACCTGTTGCCATAGTCACTTTTGTTATCCATTGACACTGTATCCCAACCTTGTCATGGTGTTTGACAACCGCTTCTTCATCTGGGGCATCGAGCAGACAGAAGCATACACCAGCTTCATGATTATAAAACAGGTTCACATGGCTCACGCCAAACTCGTCTTTAGGTGAATAAACCAATTCGCGTAGTTGATCATCCTTAAAGGGTACGTTGTGAACGTCAAGGAAAATAGTCAAGTGATAACCTCACCTAGCTCATTGAATATAAGTGCTTCTCCCCTTACAAGTTCAATGTCAAAACTATTCTGTCTAAACTCAAGTTTAAGCCATGCATAATACACCAAGAATTGAGTATCGGCTCTTATACCGACAAATTAGTCGTGATAAGCATTTATATTTTATAAACCCGGTAGGGTTACGTGGGGTCTAAATTCGCTGTCTCCCTTGGTATCCAGAAACGGATCTAAAGAAGTATCAGGTATCAACAATACTGGAGAAGTGTTGAACATTATACCTCGAATGATTTCCTCTGCAACACGTAGCTATGAATGCATGTTTGACGAGAATTGGTTGTCAGTACAACTTGATAGTCAGCTGGTGTGGAACGAGCTTGTTCAATTAAAATTTAGACATGTTCCTTCGAGGTTCATAACCAGGATTACCCGAGAAAATCTCGAGTACTGTACGAAATTAATGAAATATGTCGAACTAAGGCATATTGATAATGTTATGGGATATTTGGGAATCAAGGACAACAAAGAACAATTTATCTTTATTTCAACTGTGCTTGAACATCTCGATCAAGAGTCAATAAGCCTAATCAATCCCGAGACGGATCTGATTCTTTCAGATAACACGTCATTCGTTCAGATGCAGAATTATTTTTTTGAAAGAGTTTGGAATCTATCAACTCCTGCTATGCAAAGAATTGCAGACATTGAAAGAAAAGAGTCTACTTATGGGATGCTAAATAAGTTAGTAAAGGATTCCTCTGAGATATATGACGCCTTAACTAGTATCATTGAATCCTCACGAAGTGAAATCCTCGTTGTGTTTCCCTCTGCCAGTACGTTCTGGAGTGCTGAGAATTCTGGAATTGTAGCATCGCTGGGGCAGAAAATAAAACACAATGTGGCGGTTAGAGTAATAATACACATTGATAAAAATGAGAACAACATCAACAATTTAAAGGAGCTAATTCGGCAGGCATTAAAACAAAAAGATAATGATCTCTATGCTAATATCGGTTTCCTGACGAGGAATCTAAGAGACAGAAGTATGTTCTTCGTAGTTGATCAGGCTACTATGTTTTCAGTAGATCTTGTTGAAAAATCTAAAGACGTACTTAGGGATATACTACGAAATGCAACCATCTCCAACAATGAAACTAGGGTGTCTGCGACCATTTCTATATTTGATACTTTGTGGATACAATCCGAACTTGAAAAACAGAATCAGGCTAAGCAAGCCTATTTTCATATCTTTAAGGAATTCAAACTGAAAGAAGAAGAATATAAACGGAAGTGGTCGTTCGAACAAAGGAACGGAGGTAAAGGCTAGCGCCGAACTTAAGGGTTCCTCAGGCCTTTATGCGGAGTTCCTTCACCCTGGTCGACGATCTACGGAACATTATTGTGTATACCAGGCACTCCAAAAATATCGCTTGGCACTAGACAGACCTACTTATTTGATACCCATTGACTGGGGCCCATGGCGTGAAAAAATCTATGCGATATTTAATCAATTAGACCTGATCGGAACTTCAAGTGTAGATTATTCATGATTGCCAGCCATCTCCATCATTCCAAAGATATTATTTTCGGTGTCAGTACAGTACACAAGCCATCCCGCACCATGGATTAACAACTTATCCGTTTGAACAGATCCACCAGCATCAAACACCCTTTTACAATATTCATCAGCCGACGGAACATCAACAGTACATATATATCCTTTAGAGGGATGACCTTCCCGTGATATATAAGTTGCCCGTTTTACCAGTCCCCCATTAATTCCACGTTGATTTTCTGGTCCCGTAACTATAAGACAATACTCAAGGCCATCTAAACGCTTGAAGTCCCACCCAAAAACGCTGCTATAAAATCGAATTGCTCTTTCAATATTACTTGCTTGTATTTCGAAATGTATTACTCTGGGCATTGTTCCAACCAAGCTAAACATGTGCTCTGAGTATAATAATAATCTAACAAAGAATTGCAATGGGATCTGGGCTACCTATGAGCACGGCCAATCACATACGAGGGTAAAACAATTAACGTACGATACCCCATCTGTATTGAATCGTCTATTCGGGACGGCATCTTCTGCGTAAATGTCTCCTAGATGTCATTCCGGGCTATATCTGATAAGGGAAATATCCGTTTCAATATTCGTTAAAAAGCTTTCAAGTGATCATTTGGAATCCCACGTAATGATAACTCTGTTCATTCTGTTCTGTTCCAAACAGTTCGTTATAATTCGATGACTTGGGGTTATGTCCAAGTTACATTGTTATCGCAAAAACCTCGATATCATTCAGACTTATCTTATATAAGTCTAGATCTGAATAATTAGGAATTCAATGCAAATAAGAGGGACTAGGATTAGAAATCAAACAAGATATATGTGTCCGAGATGCTGCTCTGAGGTCTTAAGTATCGTGAATCAGCCTGTAGAAGAAAATATGGTAATTGAAACCGTAAGTTGTCCGGAGTGCAATTTAGTCTGGAAGGACCAGTGGATCTTGCCACTATTTCAGGTATCGAGAAGGTAGTACTGACATCATATTATATTCACCGAAGGTAGTACAGCAGACAATTCGGCAAGGTAACTGGAAGTCACCGTACTTAAAAGCTACGATTTTTCCTTATATTTCCGAAAAGTTGTTAGGGTAATCACATAAATTTGAAGGAGAGGCTCTACACCAGCTTCAGAATCTCCTCGAATGATGTTAAAATGTGCTAACAACAGACTACCGATACATTCTATTAATTAAACATTCACAAGTCACAGGAAATGAATATAAACATCGAGCGAAGGTCCTAGCACGACGGGCACAAATGGATACATGGATGTAAAATGCAAATAGATGACTATGTCAGGCGCCTCGATCTGACTGGAACCACAGTAACCAAAGGGCTCCAGTTCAGGAGCGAAATTCGCTCACCTCCAATCGAGAAGCCAGAGAATTTTGATGCAGCTAAAAAACCCTCTGTTCATACTGGCACATTTTGCGATCCATTGTTATAGGCAGCGGCTGAGTGCAGACCGGTCGCATTACGATACCTTTGATACGCTCGAAGAGCGTTATGTTGTAAACATTTCCACCATAGATGATGATCCTGCGATTTTATCCCGCAGTGATTTGCTTGTCAGAAGATGTTAGATTTAATCATATCCAAGAGCTATCGAGAGCAGATTCAGGTTTCCTCGACAACATAGCTTGCCCAATTGGAGAAGTAGGATAATGCGAAAGATTCGGGTCTTGAACACGTCGTGGAGAAGCAAAGAAGTTGATTAGAAAGGGAGCCAGGCGGTACGAGCCTCTATTCGTATCGATACGCACGATATCCCGTCGATTTTTCCAAGGATCAGCCGGGTTTGAACCGATTAAATGAATTGAACTGTAGCACAAAATACAGGCATACCCTGGATTGAGAAGATATCTAGTATCAAATTGCCAGCTCTTAATGATAAATGTGCGATAAACCCCTCCTATAGCTCCTAAAGCTTTAATTTCACAGCCGTGGTTATGAGTTGATAAGAACAGCATATGAATCCCATCTGTATAGCTTTTCATTCATACAAAGGAGGAACCGGAAAAACTACAATCGCCTGCAACTTCGCTGCTCTCTTGGCAAGAAGAGGAAATCGAGTTGGCTTGCTTGATTTGGATATCTATGCCCCCAGCGTCCAGACATACTTCGAAATCGAACCAAAAAAGTGGCTAAATAATTACTTGAACTCTTCGGCTGACTTATCTGATGTGATAATTGATGGTAGTCAGTTTATTTATAATGAAAAGAATCACCCCAATTCTCTGAATAAAGATAGAGGATCAACTGACGCTAATGTGGGAGGCTTATGGCTTGGATTTAGCAATCCGCGTAGTGACGAAATCCTACAGCTTGAGACCACTGGGACCACCGCCGCCAGAGAGATTTTAAAGAAACTGATCCTTCTCAAAGAGCGGCTTCTTTCGGATCTTCGGCTAGATTATCTCATAATTGACACGAGTCCAGGTATTCGTACGTGGTCTATAAATGCTTTAGCGGTATCAGATATTTTGCTTCTGACGTTAAAATCAGGCGATATAGACAGCAAGGGAACGAAGCGACTAGTAGAAGATATCTACGATACGTTTACCAGACATGGAAGCAAGTCATTTTTGCTTTACAACAGAGTTCAAGGATACTGCCTGCCACCAAAGGATTTTCTTCGGAGCAATACCGGAAGTAACAATCCATTTGTAAGTGATATGACCGCGGTGGGGTTGAAGAATATAGTCCAAACAAGTAAATCAGTAGGAGAGCCTAAACTATCGATAGAATTGGGTATCAAGACTATCACTTCGATTCCTTGCTTTTGTGATATTCAGTTCTCTGAGAAAGAATTTCTTACGGTTCTCCATCATCCTGATCATCCATTTACTTCCTATGTCAACCAACTCATTACTGGAGTAGAAACGGCCTGACTGATTTATTCAACGACAAGTCCCTCCTTTTTTGCTTCTCTTGTTGGACTTAGCAGTAGTATGTCAGGTCCAGGACGAAAGAAGATCATATATTCGAATTGTTTAAGCATAATCAAATTGGCGTGGTACTTCAATGTTCAACTGTCCAATTTGCACATTCTAAAGATGTCCCAGATGCGAGACGGTCCACCACCCACAGTAGGGTCTTAGAAAGAAGCAAAGTATTATGATCACTACCATTTTTTCTTTGTAGGACTATCTCTTTTTGATGATGCAATAATAAGTTTCATATAAGTGTGCGTTCGTTCTTTACCTATCGGTTCTTTGGTAGACAGACATGCACATTCCAGGATTGGTTGAACTTACCGATAGAGACGAGATTCCTAGGTGTCTGATACTTTTGACCGGCAATTCTAATGTCGGAAAAAGTTGCTACTGTAGAGAATTTTTGCTGGACAGTATAAACGATCGATCTAATTGTGTGTATATTTCCTGTGCCGAGACAGAAGAACAATTGCAGGATTGGCTCGTTCGTGTAGGTGTTTCGCGGATTGAGATAAGCACAAGGTTGCATTTCATTAATCCGTATATACGCAGACAGACAGGCGACACTACCTTACAGCTATCGAAGATTGTCACAGAAATGAAGGAAATAATGGAACATCCCAGCAGTCCGATTGCAGGAGATCACGATCGCGCGACCAGCGTCAAGCAGAGAGATGGGGTTATCCCAGAGAGCAGAAATATGAATTTTACATTAATTGTCGATTCTTTGAATCATTTGATCACATTATTTGGATTCCAGGCAGTTGAAGCATTTGTAACAGATCTGTATTTTACTTCAAAGATGCAACGCTTATCGGGAATTTGTGGTCTGACAGTGCCTTCTCTCGACAAGGTTCAGTTTGACAGTTTGAACCGTTCCTTTGACGCGATTCTAGAGATGGCATTCAAGGAAGAATTAGAATCTCGTCTACGGGCTATGAGAATGACATTGATCAGGGGGGTGGTACTAACACCAAAATGGATAGACTATGAGCTCACGCAGGATGGGAACGTAAAGTTTCTTCAGAGAGATTCGGACATTGTCTGTTATGTCTGCAAGTCCCTAATTCGCGAGAACCCTATTTCGTACTCAGGGTTATATTTCCATATTAATCACTTGGAGGTCTACAAGAAACTGGTCGGAATCTACGGGCTTAATTTGTCTGAATTGGGATTCTCATCTGAGGTAATGGATGCAAGCTTCTTCTTTATAGATATCGTTGGATTATCCGATCCATCGTATTCTGTAAGTAGCCAAAGGCAGAAAATCGAGGTGCTGAACAATTTGATAGTCTCCTGTAGCGCTTACAATTTAGAAGAAAAAAAGATTATCCTTCCAACTGGTGACGGTATGGTCATCGGTTTCTTGTTAAACCCGGAACTTCCCTTAAAACTTGGGATTCAGCTTCACAATAAACTACGGACTCACAATAGGGGTAAAGGAGATAGAGATAAGATCAAGGTAAGAATAGGGCTAAGTTCTGGACCGGTTTTTTCCGTAAGCGATATCAAGAACAATCAGAATTTCTGGGGACCAGGTATAATATTGGCTAGAAGAGTCATGGATATAGGAGGAGAAGGGCACATCTTGTTATCAGATTCGCTAGCAAAAGCTCTGCTTAGTTTAAAGGACGAATACGCTCGTACTATAAACTATATCGGGGAGTATTCTATTAAGCATGGACAGACCCTTACACTATACTCTGCGTATGGCGATGATTTTGGAAACCCTGAGGCACCTGAAAAAGGTAGATAATTCTAACGTGTTTGAAATGTGCCCATTTGGTATTTAGCCTCTTGATGCTTTACTGCCATTAGGGAGGATTTGTCAATACTGCGAGTATTATAGAT
>JBKPHJ010000189.1:0-32023 GCA_046729835.1 Thermoproteota archaeon | reverse complement strand
CTGAGAGAGTATTCTGGAGAGAAGCTTTGTAAAAGATGTTTCTTGAATTCCATTGAACAGAAAGTGCAACGGACCATGAGCAAATTTTCGATGGTTAAATTCGAAGATCATGTTGCTGTCGCGATATCTGGTGGGAAGGATAGTCTAGTCCTCTTGAGCATCCTCAAAGCTATATTCACTAGTGCTAGAGGTATCACAATTAGCGCTATTACCATTGATGAAGGGATAAGAGGATATAGGGAAGAATCTCTGAGAATAGTCTCAAAGTTTTGTTCTGAATTGGATGTTCCATCTACTGTTTTGTCATATAAAGAGCTGTTCGGAATGGAAATGGACGAAGCCATTCAGTTAAGACCTTCAACGAAATCAACCTCTTGCTCAATTTGTGGGACATTTCGCAGAAGGGCGATAGATTTGGCGGCAGAATATGTTGGAGCGAATGTTGTCGCAACGGCCCATAATCTAGATGATGAACTACAAACATTCATGATCAATCTTTTTTCCGGGGACGTGGATCGAATAGGCTGGAACCAGGCTTGCTCTACCTATAGGAGCGGAAGAATGAAGAAGATCAAACCGCTTGTCGAGGTGTACGAGAGGGAAATAGTATTCTACGCTTTGCAAAAGGGGATAAACTTTCAAACCGAACAGTGTCCGTATATGCATGAAAGTATAAGAGAAGAAATTCGTAACTTTATCAACAATATGGAAAAATTGCACCCAGGTATAAAGTACAATGCATACAAGTCCCTTGTAGGTTTGTCGGCATCCGTTCGTGACAAGCCACAGTACTCACTTGTGCATAATTGCGAGAAATGCGGTAGGGATTCTGCTGGCGATCTCTGTTCAGTATGTAAAACCTTGAACATTCTTAAACCACGGAGACAGCTGGGATTGTGAAAAAGAAAGATCTAGAAAGGATCTCGCACTAACATAAATATAATCTATTGTGGAATAACTTTTTTGGAGACAGGGAGGATCGGGGTGTCAGTCGTACCCCCTACCAGAAACCGACTTCATGCTGGGATCAGTAACTACTGGGTAAATCTACAGGTACAAGGTACCTGCTTGCCTAGCTGAAATGAATTCATGCCGTGCCGGATGGTTATGAGCAGCATCTCATGCGAAGGCATGATCTTGACTGCGTATTGTCGAAATGGGTGAGGTCCGGGAGGGAGCAACCCTAAGATTGCATGGCCATGCTGACACGTCTACGTGGAAGATCTTGCAAGGCTTGAGAGAGGGCCTTGGATCTGTACTGGAACCAGTAGGCTGTCTCCAATATTATCCGATAGCCTAACCTCAGGCTTTAACACTTTAACATATTTCAAAGTCTGGGTCTTCTTATAGGAACTTACCAGCTGACACCAAAAGGACCCAAAAGGAATTAGGCTGTTTGCAAGTCTCCTCCTCTACGTTAGCGGCAAGAAATTTACAGCCAGTGACTCAGACGGAATATGTCCTCAGTAGGCTCCTTCTTTAAAAGCCTAATTAGAGCTCGTGCTTGAGGTACGGATAACATTGGTTTGGTGAAATGGTTATCGATACCGATCCTCGGACAAGCAACTTGTACAAATGCATCTATGTGTGTAAATATTTGTATTCTTTCTTCTGTTATTTCAGTCAAACCGATCAATCGCACTTTCCTTCCCAATCGTTTTAGCTCATTCCTTAATTCCAGTGCACGAGTCTTTGCGAATTGGCCATCCTTAATACCGATAATGATTCCTATCGTATTAGCATCTATAGCTTTATAGACTGACAGAATTGCCTTTTTGTGCAATTCCTTAGCGACACTGCTTACCTCTGTGCATTCCTGATAATACGGATCAAGCATGTATGTGTGCTTTCCTGTCGATAATGCTACCGCTGCAGAATGAAATGTGCTCTGTCCCAAAAAAACAAAGCAATCGATCTTATCCAAGTCACAATGGGCAGGGTAAAATTCACATCCGAAAACCTGTCCATCATTCAGCTGTCCTTTACCCACTCCTATCGTCACTCTGATGCCTGATTGCTCGAAAATCTCACGAACACTATTTAACTGACCTAAGTGTTGGCTAATTGTCAACAGCGACAGATTCTTATAATTCATCCTAATGAGTTCAGATGCACAGCTTCTTGCAACCTTGTCGAAGGGAATATCTTCATACGCATCTATCATAATAATCTCTTGTCCGAAACCATCCATAGAGATTGTATGTCCTATGTTGAAGAGGATTTCTGCCCCAAGAACGTTGGCGGCGTGCGTGTTGAGATCGCATGAGCCCCAGCATGTATCCCCTATTATGTAAGCTGGGATTCCATATTTGTCTGTGATGACATCTGCTGTGTCTTGTATTTTTGACATCAGCCCATCGGGACCGTCCAAGGCCACTGATCTTGGTCTCCTCTCTTCAATTATATTGAAAATTTTCTGCTCATCGATCGATATCATGCTTACGGTCAGACCTCTTCTGGCTATGTTGATTGAAATCAGTTCCATGGCAATAAAAATGCATATGTTTTAGGCATAGTATTGCTGCTGCAAATGAACCTTGATCTATTTCCGATAAAGGCCATCTATTGCGTTCATTCATTGATTCATTCATTCCTGACCTGTCTCCCATCGAGGATCGATTATAGATTAAATGTCATCCTTTGCCTTAAGTACTAGAACGGCCTTCTGGCCGTGAAGGTGGGGTTCTTGCCAATCCTTTGGAAAGTATACCTTTGTTGAATCGCCTGACACCTTTTCAAATCCACATTCTCCGATAGTATTTAACATTGTGACAAGTTGTTCTGCGGAGTTTTCGATGTCAGTTAGAATCTGGATTGTCCCTACTTGACGAAGCTTAGGCTTCAAAATTAGGAGTAATGACTTCAATGAATTGTTTTGAATTGAATCATCAACCTGATTTAACGAACTTCTAGGCACGATCATCATGAAATTGTCCACTACATTGTCTGCTATATTAGGAATTAATTTTGGCGTACTTCCCCAGAATGCAGAGGCATTTGGAGGATCCAACGTTGCAAATCGATTTTTTGTTTTCAGGACTTCCTTTTGATCATCACTTATTCCAATAAAGTATTCAGCCCAATTTTCGATAGCAACTTGTTCAAGCATACCTCCATTAGTCATGGAGATTTGTATATTTACCTTCAAAAACAATTTTTTTGCATTATCAATTGTTCTGTTCAACTGAGTTGAGGGATTTCCTTCGTGAAAAAACTGATAAACTAAGCTCCATCTCTGCCTAAATACATCAGGGAGGCTATTTGCCCGTAGAAGCTCCTTGAATAATGGGGTTTCTGCAAAATCTGAAAAGAAAGCATCTGTCCGCGAAACGGCTTCAAGCTTAGGAAGATACAATTCATCGTAGAGACTGGTAACCCTATCCCAGGCCCTAATGGGATCTGAACCCATATATGTGACCGATAGATCAGCTAACCAAAGGACTTCTGCAAGAAGATTAATCTTTTCCGAATCATATCCTTCAGCAGAAAGAAAATTCAACAGACTTGAAAATGTCTTCTGAGTCTCTTCTTGTCTATAGTACGGAAAATCGGTATGCCAGACGAGCGCTTCTATCATTGAGCTTTCCTTTGGCTTTTCGTTCATTCTTGACTGCAAATATTCGGGATGGGTAGTCGAAAATTCAGTAGGGGGCATCAGTGCGATTTTATAGTCCTTGAAATACTCTTCAAACTCAGCCGGATTCAATACAAAATAAGCTTCGTGAATCCTCGTCTTTTGCAGCTCCCTAATCGTTCTGCCAACATTAGGTCCCTTTGTTATGATCGGGGTGTCATCACTGCCAGCAGTTGGGGAAACAAAAACAGATTGCACAGGGTCATAGTCATGTACAAGAGCTGAAACAAGAAGGAGTTCGTAGTCTTTCTCACTAAATAGATACCCCCTAAAAAACCGTGGTAGCATTTGTAATACCATATAAGATACTTCCAAACTATGATGAAAGTTGTGATACTCGCTTGAACCCTCTCCCAACCCTTGATTGTCGTACGCATTTCTCAGGAAATTTGTAAGCATCCTTATCTTCCGAGTGCTATTCGGAGGAATACCCTTGTCAGAGGCAATTTGTATTATTGCTGTAATTAGTTCGTCCTCTTTAACATTGGCAAGATTCCTGTTGATATCACTTATGAAATTTCTTTTTGACCGAGGTAAGTAACGTACAACTTCGTCGTAAATTATTCTTAGAGGCAAGCTCTTGTTTAGATATATACCAAGAGTAGATATTCTATAGGGATATCGTATCCTCGGTTTCTCACGATCTATCACCTCGTCGGCTGCAAATACCAATGCCCTGTTCAGGTCAGAGATCCGAGATCTGATTTCTCGACCTTCTTGCGTCTGGAATTCTCTAGGATCGACATACCTTGATCTTTCGGTATTCATCACCAACCACTGGGGGATCAATACCCTGTATCTGAAATATCCACGTTTTCTGTTCTCTGAGGAGAAAAGCGCAACTCTATCACGAATTGTAACGGCGACATTTCTGGGTTTAGTAGAAAATGGGAGTTCGCTGTCGCGTACGACCTGAATTATCATTTCTCTATCCTTCGATTGAAGACCCAGGAGTATATGCCAATACTTGCCCTTGTCAAGCCAGTTGGGTGCTTTTGTTTCTTTGTCCCAAAAGTCGATAGGTCCCAATGGAAGATACCCAGTTTCATATTGTCGGGTTTCAGGGTTAAACGAACGATACTCATAATCTCCGATTCGGGGATCAAGTTGCTTTGCTTTATTTCTGGCAGATAATACCCTCTCCACTGATCTAGTTAATTCGCGATAAGCCATTGCCCCCCAGATCGTACCTAGCGCGCTCAAGAGAGTAAGGATAACAGCAAGGATGTCGACTTGATTGGTTGTAAAATATATAGGGACTAGAGGAATTCCAAACCAGCCGGTTGCCAATAATCCTGAAAATGCGAGAGTTATGAATAGCCACCTTGCTATCTCATTGTAGTAAAGACTGAACGATCTGCTACGTAGGTCACAGTCATAGATGTGATTCATCTTTGCTTCCCCAACCTGTTTTTAGAATATGAATCTGATATGCGTCTCCTCTTAGAGGATCGGATGGGCCATATTAGCAAAGTGGATTCACTTCAAACTCATGTCGAAATCTGACCTCGTAATCTCTTCTCGTAGGTCATCCCATCCTTTGGATCGATAACCTCGCCACTTCTCGTAGCATACAACATTCTCCAATTTCAATCTTGATAACCATCCGGTACGCTGCAGATCAGGAATTTCCTCAAACTCGCTCACATAACCTAGACAAAGATACGCTATCGGTGAAACATACTCGGGTATGCCAAGAATTTCTCGGATCTCACTATTTGAGACAATACTTACCCATCCCATGCCCAATCCCTCAGCCCGAGCTGCGAGCCAGAGGTTTTGAATGGCGCAACAAACACTGTATACACCGGTCTCATATATCGATGTCCTTCCTAGCACAAAGGGTCCAAACCTTCTTGGATCATAAGTAACACAAATGTTCATTGCGGATTCCAAAATGCCTTCAAGCTTTAGTGACTTGTACTTGCGTTGCCTTTCTCGATCAGATTCAAGAATCCTGACAGATTTCTGAAATTCCCGGATAAACGATTGCTTTACTCTTTCCCTGCTTTTAATATCGCTGATCAAAATAAAGTCCCATGGTTGAGAAAATCCTACGGAAGGAGCATGATGTGCCGCATTGAGAATTCTTGCCAAAACACTCCGAGGGATTTTCTTGTCTAGAAATTTAGACCGAACATCCCTACGAGAGAAGATCGCCTTGTATACTGCATCCTTTTCATGCTGAGCAAAGGATTTCTGAGAATGAATCAATGTGTAGTGATCAATCTTAGCAACAACCTGCGAGATTTATATTGTTAGTACTCATTCGAGTCGTCCGGATAGACAGCAAAGGGTCTGCCTTTGTGGATACTTGTTTTGGATTGCTAATTGCTATAAATGGATGCTAATGTCATCTGAGAACATATATTTAGGCCAGGCAATGAAAAAAATGCAACAAGGGCCGGTGGTCCAGCCTGGTTAAGATACCGCCTTGACATGGCGGGGGTCGTTGGTTCGAATCCGACCCGGCCCAATTCACTGGGTAAGGCTTACCCTAACACCAGATTGATTTCTTTTCAATAGCCATCACCCGAATTCATCTCAGCTAGACACACGTGGCATAGTGCCTTCCCATCATACTTGTCCACCACCTCTCTCCCTGTTGGCAGTTTGTCCTGTACAATCACACCTAAGTATTTCTCATTACACTTGCCACACCTTAATTTCCTAAATCCCATTGGAAGTCTCCCATCTGGATCGAAGAGCGATAGATCCATTTCGCGTCGAACTTCTTCCTCATTGTAGAGATCTAAAAGTTCCAATATCTCATTATTCGTCAGATAACCTCTCTGGCGGTAGCGATCAATTAGTGTTTTGATTTTAATATTCCCAACCGGCTCTTTCTCATATCCTTTCTGAATCACTTTGAGCATTATTCGCTTCAGAAGTTCGTCACTATCCCTTTCGCTTAGCTCAACAAATCTTCGATATTCGATTTCGACAGCCTCAGGATGAAAACCATGTTCGGCCAGAATGTCAATCGGTTTTTTTCCAGACTTCAATTCCCTATAAACAATCATAAGACCTTCCGAATTCAGCTGTGGAACATCTATCAGATAGTCGCTGAGGCCAGTACTTTTTCTTGATTTCAACCTCTGCAGTGCCGTAGAGCTTCGTTCTCCCTGTTCTCCTTCCGGATCAAAGAGTATCATTTCACTCTGCTTTTTGAACTGCTGTGTGGTATTTCTGCTTACGATAAATCCTCCTCTTGATTTTAGCAGACTTTTTTCCTTCCATACATTTTCTACGCTAGTGTTTAATTTCACGGCGATATCCCTTGGCGTCAAATTCCCTTCTGAAATTAGTCGCCATATCTGCCGCCGTTTACTTTCCGGTTTGTTACAGGGGTTAGTATAGATCAAGATATAGTACAGTAAGTAAGCATGTTAATAAGGTTTTAATAGCCGCTAGAATGGAGCAGGTCCCTAAGTGTCAGCTATCACTTAGCTACCAACTAACTTATCATAGTAGAGTATGTAGTGCTATACCTGCGCGTATACTTATTTGCCCTCTCAAGTAAGCTCGTACAAGATTTCTAATACATATTGCAATTGAACGAGGCCATCTAAATTGCTCATATTCATCAAATCGGCTAACCTATTCCTTAATCTTTGTTGGCCTTTACAATGTATGAGAGTTTAGATGCTGAAGTGCTTAACGATTGTCACTCATTCGTCACACATCATTTGCGATGTCTATCGCATACGATTATAAATCAATGTATTAGCCATGGATTCACAAAAGAGCTTTCATGGACACCGGCACGCGTATAGTATTGTGTTTAACCGCCATTATAAGGTGTGATTCTGAAATTGACATGTCAGGCCTAATTGGTGCTCTGTTTCCATCAGTGATTAAACTGATAAATTTCATTTCAGAGATTAGGGGGCTTTTTACTCTTCCGTACACTCTGTTCGATGTAAAGTACAGGACACACTACACCTCAGGAAATGTTAGAGAATGCACCGTAAATAATGTTTACAGCAGAAATGATATATCGATTATATTTCTTGTGTACCTTATATAGGCGGCATATCCAAATAACTCCTTTACTGACTATTCTAGTTCTTCACTAATCTTCTTAACAAAGTCACCTGCTGAAATCGGCTTTGTTATAAAACATCCCACACTCCTTACTTGAGAAACCTCTCTCATTGCCTGGAGATTTATCTCACCCGCAGTCATAAAGCAGATCCGTAAATTCAGATCTATTTCCAAAAGTCTTCTGCTTAATTCAAATCCATCCATGCCGGGCATATTGACATCAATGAGCATCAAGTCGTAGAAATCTGGTTCGAAATCTGCCAAGACCTGCTCCGGCCTATTATAAATATACACTTTGTACTTAAGATCATCCTTCTGTGATACGTTAGTCTCCTCCAATATGGTTCTAAAAGTGGTTGTAATATCTATATCATCATCGATGATGACAATCCTCTTATATCCCGTTTCAAATCTAGCTTTTGTTGTATCTTGTCTCTGTATTATCATAATACTCCGCCTCCACAGAAATAATAATCTTTCATATGAGATATGTATCTGATCTCCTTTCTCATAAGGCCACGAAAATCATATCGTTTGAAGGTAAAATGCTGAAATAGGAACGAGGAAGTATTTCTTCTGCAAATAGTATAAAAGGAACCTCGAAAGCCAAAATTAATCATATTAACAGCCAAATCCTTCCCAAGTTTCTTTATAATTGGACCATATATTTATTAATTTGTATACAACGAGCCATAGAATACAAGATGAATATTTACGATATATCATCTCTAAAGGATAGATGTTAAAAGTAATCACAGGTTTAGAGGAATACTGATTAGTATTGACTAAATGGTAAGAAGTACGACGGGGATAGTATGCTGTGCTAGTTCCTGGAGTTGAATTAGATCACCTGCTAATAATGAATAGCGACACTGGAAAGACCATTCCACACAAGAATGAGATAGCAAGGAGTGTGTTAGACTCCTGCCCAAGATCTACCGCAAGAAAAGGTATGCCAATATATAGAGAAGTTAACCAGGCACAATACGATAAAGCTATAAGTCACAAGCATACACAGGCCTTGGCGCATGAGAGGGATCGGCAAAGCCAGAAAAATTCATCAGAGATGGGAATTTCAGTGGCAGATAAAAGTTCCACCGAAATGATTCCAATCACTCCATTCAAAAGGACGAATAAAGATAGGGCACGAAGAATAATGATAGTCGATGACGAACCGGACGTCACGTTTTTATTCAAGATTATATTGGAAAATACGCTTGAAGATGGTTCTTGCTCATGCAAAGTTGATTCGTTTAATGATTCTATGACTGCACTAGAAAACTTTAGAGAAGGTCTATTCGATTTGATCATTATAGACATCGTTATGCCTAAAATGGATGGATTTAAGCTGTACAAGGAGATAAGAAAACGAGACAAGACTGTTAAGGTATGTTTCCTAACAGCGGGTGAGATGTACTACGAGGAGTATAGAAAGCGTGCATTCCCAGAAATTTCTGCAGATCGGATTATTCGTAAGCCTATTTCTAATGACGATTTGGTGCGACGTGTGAATAGCCTATTGAAAGCCTGAACGAAATGATTTCGTGATTAGGTTAATCATTGGTCAGATAAAGAATGTTTGCTGGATTTATGATCAATTGACATTTCGAGTTTCGTAACACAGGACAAGATAGAGAGGATGTCCAGCCAGCAGGACATCATATCCGTAAAAATTACAAAGTAGGAGATAAACACAAAAATCTGCTAGAACACCATGTACCATGAGATCTTAAGTAAATTCAAAAACAAAGGCTTCTTGGCAATTAACTAATGGATTTTGAATTGAATGCCCTCTTCTGATACCTCGGAATTGCTAAGATGCTCTTCCCTTGCAGAACTAGAAGCTCAGCGCATAGATTTGGCAAAAATTCCTAGCCTAAAGACAATTTCCAGGCCTTGAGCAAGAAATCAAGACGTTTCAGGCTCATCCTTTCTTCTCGACGTTTCCTCCTCGAAATCCTCTAAGTATATTTCCATGTATCTCTTCAGCCTCTCCCACGACTTTCTTACATCTTCGTTTACTGGTTTCTTGATAGCATACTTACCAGCGAAAGGAATTTCCTCGATTTCGTTGGATACAAGAGCCGCAGCGCTCCGCATACTCTCTTCCTTCAGCTTATCGTCAATGACGGAATTGTTGGAGACTTCTTGGTTTTTTCTGGGTATATTTGATGAAACTTCTTCAGCTATGGGTTCGATATCTTGCAGGTACCATCTGCGTATCTCCTTTTCAACAGTCTGTGCTTCTGCAGAGGATACCCCCGTAAGCTCCTTTATCCCCAACCAAAAGTTCTCTGGTAGATTCTTCCGGTATTTTTTGTACAATTCATTCCATAAAGATACCCTTAGTACGGATTCTCGCAGCAGCACACTCTTTTGTTCTTCTCCACTGGGATACAGAATGTCCTCACCGGTTTTTGTGACTCTAAACCTCCCTCTACCCTCAAGTAACCCGTAACTGATCAAGCTATTTATTCTCCTGTAGAAACCACCACTAGTGGGTGTCTTGTACCCGAGCAGAATTGCAAGGTCATTAGCGTGAATTTGCCGATCTACGCTTTTCACGCTATCATAAATTTTCTTGATGTCATTCAGAGCGCCAGATACAAAGCGAATCTCTGGAATTTCATATGAACCTATCCTCAAATTTGTCCAGTACTTTCCCGTCATTTTGTTATTAAATTTGTTCCATTGTGAGCTTAAAGGGCCAATCCTAACACAGTCAGATAATAGGAAATTAGCATAACATGTTTCGATATTCATGACTAATGCATTTATGTGGAGGAAATGAGAAATTTGTATTTAGCGTCTTTTTCATTCGACGATCAGCAAAGTAATATCTCAAGATTAGCTACATGCTAGATATGGATTGATGGAACCTCGACAACAAGATCAAACGCAAAGTATAAAGAGATTTTCCGACAGGCCTGGCATCGAATTCGAGGAGCGGATGTTCTGTAACCGTACTGATCTAATCCTTCTACAAGTCAGAACCACCAAATCTTGAGAGATAGATCTTTAGCACGGAGATCAATCTATCGATATCGTCTTCATTATTGTAGAAATGAGGTGATACCCTGACACCTCCACCTCTCGCAGACACTATTATCTGTTTTTTTCTAAGGTACTCAACCAGGTGTTGAGGAGTCTTGATCTTGAATACTATAATCGCAGATCTGTATTCTTCCGCCAGGGGAGATAGAACCCTTAGTTTCAATTCGAAGAGCCTTTCCAACAGGTATTTAGTAAGAGAATATATCCTCTCCTCAATGCGACAAATATTGACCTTGGAAATATATTCTAGCCCAGCCTTCAATGCAATAATATTTGGAAAGTGCGGCGTGCTAAGTTCAAATTTCGAGGCATTCTTAGACATCTCAATTTTCATGTTATCAAAGTGTTCTTTCTCCTTTTGTCCAAAATGACTAAAGAACGCAGGGTGCAAATCCGGTTCGGCCCTCAAGAATTTTCTCGTTACGTATAGTGTTCCTATTCCAAATGATGAGAACAACCATTTATGACCATTAGCTACCGTAAAATCGACACCATATCTGCCAACGTCAAAGCTAAGCACTCCGATCGACTGTGTTGCATTAACTACAAAAAAGAGATCCTTCTCTGCACAGACTTTACCCAATGCCTCCAGATCTTGCTTAAATCCGGTTGAATACTGAACATGGCTTGTGATTATTGTCCGTGTTTTCCTTCCTATAGCTTTCTTTATTCGTTCGATAGGAACCATCCCATCCACTGATGGAACTAGTGTTATGTCTGCTCCCTTGTTCATCCAGGGAAGATTGGAAGATGGAAATTCTAAGTCATTTGAAATTACGTGACCGCGGTCAGCGAGTATGTGGGCAATCATATTCATCCCTTCGCTTGTTGAGTGAGTAAACGCGATCTCTTCTATCTGAGCCCCGATCAGGGCCGCATAGAGGCGGCGGGTTTCTTCAAGACTTTCCATCCATTTCTCCCATAGGGTTCCACCGCAGATCATGTTATCGTTGTAAAATTCCAAAACTGCGTCTCGTACTGGGGTTGGGATAGGCGATATCGCGGCATTTGCCAAATATGATAACTTCGAAGTCACGGGAAAGTCTTGGCGGAGTCTATTCCAGGATGAATATCTCAATTCTTCGTTCACTTCTTTAGATAATGCGTGCTATATGATTTTCCTAATACAAGTTCACTTTAGAATATTCATTCACCGAGACATAATTGTTGAATCCTGCTCAGATATCCGGACAAGATGAGTTGAATCTATGACCCAAATTCAATGAAGTTTTGAGATGGCTGTTGCACCAAGCTAAATAAGTTGAGATGATACGATATTACTTTCCCATTGGTTCCTAATTGTCGCACATTGATATCCATATGAAACCGGAAAGTTGAGTGATATTAGTAGGAGTTAGTTTACTTCATTAGGATATCTATTCCTAAGAGCATGTGATGAGATTTCCGGCTTTTCTTTTCGATAAGATTTTCCTCAATGTTAGTATTTAGTATTTCCCAACTTCACGATTCCAGATATTCATATTGATCTGTCCATAGGCTTGAACGGAACAGCATGTGGGTGAAATTGTATCAGCTTCATACTACATACTAGTACACAATTGACCGATTGAATGCATAATTATATAGATCACGTAGGTCGATATCGATCTAGGTATTCACCATAGGATATTGTGATATATCTCTCAATGGTCAGCAGATGTAAGAGAGGTCCAGCAGTCTCGGTGGAAACTAATAGATTGATGAAGAAGGAACTCACTTCGATCTTTCTTAAAAGCGGGAGAAGGGGTGATAATATATTTCGCGGCATGGTCGTTGCTGCGGCAGGCTATAGCGCACTAATGCTAATACTTGTTGCTTATGCGGTCGTAGCAGGGGCTCTCCCAATATTCTCCTATGAGGGCTTCTACTTTATCAGTGGCACCGATTGGAATGCTGTATACGGTCGTGAATCTTTTGGTGCGTTCCCCTATATCATAGGTACTCTTCTGAGTTCCTCCATAGCGATGGCCATTGGAGTACCAATTAGTCTCGGCATCGCCATTTTTGTCTCAGAGATGGCTCCTCGTAAGTTAAGTACTCCCTTATCTTTCGTTGTTGAATTGCTAGCAGCAGTCCCAAGTATAATATATGGTTTATGGGCATTATTCGTCTTCAGATTCTGGATACGAGATCTAATAGAACGTCCTTTACACGATTATCTGGGCTGGATCCCATTTTTTGACAAGACCCCTTTTGGTTTAGATGTTTTCTCTGCTGGGATAGTTCTGTCAATAATGATAATTCCGATTGTTTCATCGATATCAAGGGAAATTATGCTCGTTGTCCCTAATTCTCAGAGGGAAGCAGCATACAGTTTGGGGGCGACGAGATGGGGAGCATTGAGGATCGCAATCTTTCCGTACGCAAAATCAGGCTTGCTTGGAGCTTCATTTTTGGGGCTAGGCAGAGCAATAGGAGAGACTATCCTTGTTACTATGATAATTGGGAATGCTATAGGTCCGGCAGCGATCCCAACGACACTTTTTTCGCAAGGACAGTCTCTCGCCAGTCTAGTAGCAAATGAATTCAATGAGGCGGCTTCTGACTTGCATCTTTCTGCACTCATAGGTCTTGGAGCAATACTCTTGTTATTATCTATGGTGATAAACATTGGTGCTAGATTAATGGTATCAAGAATGGTAAGGGTCATGCCAGGTGGTAGGGAATAATGGCTACAGACGATGGTAAAAGGCCCGTGAGATTCCATCGAAAAGACGTCCAGAGACAGATGGTAAAAAATGCAGGAAAAGCCAAATTCGTAGATAAGCTGGTCAGCATATTTGCAATCGTATGCGTCATATTGGCAGTAATCCCCTTGGCAAGCATAATGATTGAAGTAGTAAAAAATGGCATATTCGCAATTAATGGGGAGTTTCTGACTGGGAGGCCATCCGCAATTGGCCGAGCTGGTGGAGGTATAGGACCTGCGATTCAGGGGACTTTGGTAGTTGTTGGTATTGCATCTATAATAGGAACTCCGATTGGTATACTCACAGGCGTATATCTATCGGAATTCGCAGGGAGTGGCGCTTTCCCTAACGGCGTAAGATTCTTTAATGAAGTGCTTACAGGCTTGCCGTCGATTGTGATAGGAATCGTAGGGTACATTCTGATAGTGATCAACACCGGTTCTTTCTCGGTATGGGCCGGAGCTTTTTCGTTATCGATTATCATGATCCCGATCGTAGCTCGTGTAACTGAAGAGACCATCAAAATCGTTCCAAACTCTATTCGTGAGGCAGGTTATGCATTAGGCATCCCAAAATGGAAGATCACTATGTTCATAATTTTTAAGTCAGCCATTAGCGGTATTCTAACTGGGGTGGTCCTAGCTATATCTAGAATTGCCGGTGAAACTGCACCGCTAATAATGACCATACTCGGAACTAGTCTTTACTTTACTACATTCAATGAACCGCTGGATGCACTCCCACTTAGGATCTGGCGTCTTTCGTCCCAACCTTACGAAAGCGCACAGGCGCAGGCATGGGGAGCGGCACTTGTTCTTATAATGATGGTACTGGTCCTTAGTGTAGCTTTACGAATTCTCGCTCAGAGGAGAGGGTTTGCAGTAAAGGCTGAGATTTAAGCGTATGTTGGGATAATGAATTGCAAAGATTCCTGGTTTTTGTTTAACTCCTGTTGTTTCTGTTGGAAGAATTCCTATACCCTGATAATTAGTTTCGTCGCAATTACGATTGCTCTGGTAGCTTGTTCCAATCCGAACCCTTAGATTCTTACTATGTACTCTATATTATATATATAGAGAAGGGATTAATCTCCGTTATTCTCAAGTCTATTATAATAATTGTCTGCCAGGGAAGTCGGCGATCGGACCGCGATACACACCAGATATAGTGATGATCAAACAAGCAAGAGAACTAAATTTGTCGAGCAGCCACAATTCCGATCAAAAGTGTCTATCAAAAACGTAAATGCATGGTTTGGTTCAAAGCAAGCTCTAAAGAATATTAACTTAGAAATCGAAGAGAACACTGCAACGGCATTTATGGGTCCTTCTGGATGTGGTAAGACAACCCTCATAAGGTGTTTGAACCGAATGCATGAGATGACACCAGGGGCGAAGGCTACTGGCAGGGTAGTTCTTGATGGGACGGACATTTACGATAAGTCTATTGATCCCGTCATCATTAAACGCCGCATCGGAATGGTTTTCCAAAAACCAAATCCATTCCCTACAATGAGTATATATGATAATGTCGCAGCAGGTCTCAAACTGAATGGAATAAAGGACAAAAGGCTGATAGGAGAAATAGTCGAGGAAAGCTTGAAGGGAGCGGCTCTGTGGGAGGAAGTTAAGGATGAACTTGACAAGCCAGGGATGGGTCTCTCAGGTGGCCAGCAGCAGCGTCTTTGCATTGCGAGGGCTTTAGCAATGCAACCAGAGATCCTGTTAATGGATGAACCAACCTCGGCTTTAGATCCAATTGCATCATCAAAAATCGAAGAGTTAGTGCATCATCTGAAGCATGATCTTACCATCATTATAGTAACTCATAATATGCAGCAAGCGGCTCGTGTCGCTGACCGTTCGGCATTTATGTACCTAGGTGAGCTAATCGAGTATGATTTTACTAAGTACATATTTCAAAACCCAAAACAAGAGCTTACTGAAAGGTTTGTTAGTGGCAAATTTGGATAGGACTTTAAGGCAGATAACTAATACAGGTAGAGGCTAGGCGTTGAAGCTTGAGTTGAAGTTCAGGTTAACAAATTGGCAACTGTGGATTGACTAGATTACTAGATCTAGGCCTTAATAGGATTCAGAATATCGTTAGTGAAATGTCGAAATTATCGATGGCGTGCGTATTCACTGCAATCGATTCTTATGAAAAGGGCGTTGTGAAAAAAAAAGAGATGTTCGAGTGGTCTGAGAAGCTTCTCATATCCCAGGATGAGGTATCAGATTTGGCATTCGAACTAATAGCAAGGTATCAGCCTGTAGCCACTGATCTAAGGTATATCAGGTCCTGCTTGGAGGTATCATACGTGCTCTCTAGGTTTGGAGGCTATGGTTATGAGATTGTCGATATACTGGATATCATGGGTTCAATCTCTGATTGCGACAAGAAGGTAGTCCTAGATACTGCAAAAATGGTAGGTGAGATGATTGGGCTCGGCGTAAAAGCATTACAGGAAAGAGACGAACATGTTTCGAAGAGACTATATGAGATGGACGATTCAGTTGATAGTATGTATCGAGCTTATTTGCGAGAAATTATTACGGCGAAGAAAAACTCAAAGGAAATCTATGCCGACCCAAGGTGTGTTTTATCTGCCTTACTTGTTATGAGATATCTTGAACGCCTAGCAGACCACGCATGCTATATAGCAGACTCAGCACGGTATATAGTTACAGGACTTTCTGGCCCAAAGCGTTGAGCGCACAATTGTATCAATCGACGATTATATTATGATTATATTACGATTATAATATATAGTTTATATAGATATGAGATACCTATATGATCAATTATCGTAATGTGTTTATGTGTTTTTATGGATTGAATTCTATTGAGCTCCATTCCTGAGAACAATGAAACACGTAAGATCCAATTTACTGGTAGATCTACCTACATCCTTTCGCTACCGAAGAGATGGATGAGCGAAATGCGGCTCAAGGCAGGTGATCCAGTGACCATAGTACGGGAAGCCAACAATTATCTTTCAATAATTCCAAGTGTCACAAGAAGTTCTAGCACCCTTGATGAGGCTATCTCGACCGTATTGCACACAGAAAGCTCTAACACTATCAAGCGAAAGGTGATTTCCATGTACTTGGCCGGTTATAATATAATTAATCTCAAAGCAAAGACCGGAAGAATATCGCCGTCACAACGTGATGCTGTAAGGGAAGTTGTACGTAGGAATCTGGTAGGTACCGAAATAATTGCTGATGCTTCAGAGATAATCACCATTCAAGTTCTTCTAAGCGTCCCGGAATTGTCAGTAAATACTGCTGTGAGAAGGATGTTTCTAATAGCTTCAGCAATGCATAGAGATGCGATGTTAGCCTTGGCAGAGTTAAATTACGAGTTAGCGGAGGCGGTTATAAAATCAGATGATGAAGTCGATCGCTTTAGTCTCTACATATTGCGTAATCTCGTCATTGCTACGCAGAATGAGAGAATTTTGCAAGAGATCGGGTTAAAAAAATCTTCTGATTGTCTGAGTTATAGGGTTGCCGTAAAGAGCATCGAACGTATAGCAGATCACGCATCCGGGATCGCAGACAAATGTATCTCAATCAAGGACAAGATTGACGAGCAAATAATACAACGCATCGACAGTATGAGTAAACGGTCTGTAGCACTAATTACAGATTCGGTAGAGGCTTTTCTGCGTAGAGATTACGCTCTTGCAGATAGTATCGTAGATAAGGCTAATGAAATGCGTTCGATTGAGAACGAGGTATTAACATTTATCGACAATAATGAATCACCATCCACTGAATCCAATGGTATCAATATCAAGCTGATATTAGAGGACATACGAAGAACCGCCGAACATGCCAGCGATATAGCAGAGGCGGCAATGAACCAAACAATACGTGGCGTAATCGAGCTTAATAAGAACTCTGTGGTCAGTAGCTCTTCTTGATCCTGTCTCCAATATTTTCTCGGTCACATAACTCGTCCAATCAGTAATTTATTCATGCCGAGTTTAGATTTATCTTTAAGGTCATTCTATTGATTGTTTGTATCGCCCATATTCAGTGAAGGTACCATTCGTAGCTTGCCTTTAATGATTTTGAATTAATTAGACATCTGTGATAAGTGTTCAGCCGTTACCTCGTATAGTAGCGATGTCAATTCCTTGTCTGAGAAAGAATATGTATCATCTGAAATTCTTACTTGACACTCTATACCTCTCCGAAGTCATATTCTGAAGCAGTAGTTAAACCAAGAAGACCCGCTATCTGGTCAGTAGTGGGAGCATAATCTTCTAGAGTAAAGACTATATTACCTGATCAACTTCGTCTAGTGATTTAATCCTTAGTGGCCATTCAAAATCTTTATTCCACGGCTGGTCAAATAGTATACCGATCTTTGGCGCTGTTGTATCGATTAGATTGTTGGGAGAATCATCTACAAGCCAATCAAACGGATACTCAGATTTTGGCATGGTATCATACACGAATATTAGATCGTCTGAAAAAATGCCATAATGATCGAGCCATCTTGCTACATATGATACGGTCGATCTCTCGCGCTTAGTAATAATTGAAATTCTGTAACCGCTTTCATGGATTTTTCTTATGGTGCTTTGCTGGTCCGGGTCGCAGGGAGGGATTTCTTCCCATCGATACTTCCAGACATAATTAAAGAGATTAGAGATTTCTTCAATTGATATTGGGAGAATTTTAGAGATATCCCACACAGTGATATCATTCTTCGTTATGTCGGTTCGATATCTTTCGTTGTATTCCTTTACCCAGATAACCATAGTATCTGCTAAGACCGAATCAAAATCCAATGCAAAGGTCTTAGTCGGCCCAGATAGCCCCAATATGTTCAGATCCGATGTGAGGAAAAAGACAATAAAACTGTTGATGCGTGGATGGACAGGTGCCGATTGTAGGAAATGACAATAATGATATATAATGAATATTAGGAAATCAATTGCCTATGGTACGGTTTAGATCTAAACAGCAGCCAGCCTCCTGATCAAATAAGTTTCATCACCCAAATCCTAAAGTATTTGTCTGACGACTCTCCCTCTCCCTCCCTCCCTCTAAAACGCAATTGTTCTACATCACCCCAATGTGGTGACATGTCTAAAGATAACGAGTTCCTTCAAAGTCAGCTCTCTCATCATCTCAGTCCTAAAAGATAATAGCTTAGTACTACAAATTATTCATCCTAATCGTAATCCAAGATAGTAATCATGCCGAAAAATGTAGAGCGTTGCAATATGCTGTAGCAATATGATAACCATCGTTACTTAAAACCATATTACCTTACGTTATCGATCACCAGTAATAATGATCATGAGACTCCTATAGAATCATATAGATCGTATAGGCCTCCATGCGGTGGAGACTGCATAGAACTAATAATTCGATAATGGTCATAATTTAGATTATAAGATTCATTTTTGGAACACAAAAAAAGCCATTTTGGGCTAATGACAAGGACATTATGTCAGTGACAGGGCTGAAACCGCTTGCACATGAATTTGGGATCTTGGAACAAAAAAGCAATATATACTATGAAGATTAAGTAGCTCAAAAATTGGAACTCTATGTACTGCGACATGGTGAGGCGGTGAAGAATGTTCAGTCTGGTCCTTCGGCATCAGATGCAGATCGACCTCTTACATTGACTGGTAAGAAACAAGTGGAAGAGATTTCATATTTTTTGAGAAACCTAAACATTAAATTTAATCTTATTTTATCTAGCCCACTTAAGAGAGCTCATCAGACAGCATTTATTCTAGCTAAGATCTTCAAGATCGTCGATAGGATAGAAGATTGCAACGAGCTTAAGCCTGAAGGAGATAAGCAAGTTCTAATTGAGAAACTGTCAAAACTGAAGGAAGACTCATCAGTTCTAATAGTGGGACATGAGCCTTTTCTCAGTTCATTTATTTGCGACATTGCTTTTGGAAATCCCAACGGAAATCTAGCACTCAAGAAAGGAGGTTTTGCTAGGCTCAGGATACTTTCGAAATTTCCCAACATGACCGCTGAACTACGATGGCTCATGACTCCGAGCTTGATGCGACGGGTCTAGGCCATGAAATACTTCCGAAAGTGTAGCAAGGCTGAAGAGCTGATGAGTTATTGATTGCGTTAAACATATTTGCAAATGCGATATGAAACTCTCCGTCATTGATTTAGGGTATAATTCTATAAAGTTAGTGAGCTATCATATCGACGGTAAAAATTCTTTTAAGGTTTACGACAGAAGAAGTATCAAGCTCAAGATCGGTAAAGGTTTGGGTGAAAACGGATATCTTTCTGATGAGGCGCGAAGAGATACAATTGAGAGTCTTAGACTCTTTCGTGACATAATAAAAACAGACAATGTTGAAAATATTCTCCCGGTCGCCACGAGCGCAGTAAGGGAGGCTACGAACAAAAAAGAATTTATTTCCGAGATTTATGATCAGACAGGATTCTCATTTAGACTACTTTCACATGAAGAAGAATCCCTTTATTCTTGGTGTGGGGCTCTTCATTCAACTTGTATTTCAGACGCACTTTTCTTTGACCTCGGGGGAGGCAGCTTGGAGATAGTACATTCAGAGAATTACCGAATAAAGAATCTGTTATCTCTCCCATTAGGAGCCCTCCGTCTGACACAAATGTTAAATCAGAAGAATGGATCTCTGGAAAGAAAGTACACAAGAAAGCTCCTCAATAGGCTGGAACAGTACATTGTGAAATATCTTCCAGATAGAAGACATTTTGGATTCAGTCCGGACGTTACTTTAGTAGGAGTTGGTGGTACGCTTCGTACCCTTGCACAATATGATCAAGATCTGAACAACTACCCCATAGATAAGCTCCACAATTATAAGATAAAGATTGAAAGGGTTGAGGAATTATCAAGAAAACTATCAGGAATGTCAGTTGATGAAATATCTGGCATTGTTTCAATAGGAAATAGCAGATCGGATACGGTTGTTCCAGGATGTTATGTAATATTCTCAATCATGAAGAAGTTCAGGAGTGACGCTGTTGTCGTCAGCACTGAAGGATTACGTGAAGGCTTAGTCCTTTGTTTCATAAATGATTCTCTACATGAAGCCTCAAATAACAGTATGACAACTCTGCGTTCTCAAGTTGAGAACATCGTCAAAGCTAGTTGTAGGCATGTGGAGCCGCCAAGACCATATACCGATTTTGTAGAAACCCTGTTAACCGCTGGTCTTTTAAAAGAGCGTGAGTACGAGATCTTGGTTGAGACCGTTATTAGGATGCATTTGGTTCCAAATACTGTTAGCACAAATGCTTTGTTTTACATTATGATGGACCAGGAATACAAAAATCTGAGTCATAGTGAACAATTAGTATTGTGCCTTTCTATCGTGAATACTAAGAAACAAAAGACTTCCAATCGTCTTTTTGCAAAGTATAAAATGCTTCTTCATGCGCCACAAAATAAGAGATCTATAGAAAAAATTTCATCATGTCTTGATTTTATAAACGTATTAGAAAGAAGCCAAGCAGCTATCCATTCTGTGAGGTATGACGGAAAGATTCTCTATATTGAACTTAGATGCAAAGATATATCCAACTTCCCCCGGATCTTGTTTGAGGAAGCAGCACGGGGGCTGTATTTATCATTTGGGATCCCAATTAAGCATTCATTGAATGAAGCCATGACTAGTAATGACTTCAAGCTGAAAATTGAGAACAACAGAGCTACTCCTTGACAAAATCCGAGACACCCAAAACAATTCGTAAGGAAGACATAGGTTAGTAGATGTAATAGCGTAGAATATGTTCATATGGGATTTCCCCAAAGCCAATCTGCATGAATCAAAGCAGGATAAAAACTATCATTCGTTAGACAACATTTAGCCCTTTCATTCATGTGATTCAATGCTATCCGAACTTAATCATCTTGAGTCTAGATCCGTCACCACATAGCAATATACATTTGAACATTTCTACTCTTCATAGATCATAGTTTCCTATATAATGTACCATAGAATTCATACACAACCTGTAAATGTCAGTCAATAGGAATTGTACGAAAGTGTAACAATGCAAGATGCAACAGAAGAGGACGTTATCCCAATCCACCAATGATGGTCAAGTAATTAGGCTTCGTAATCGGACAAATGATAGCTTCTTCATTAGATTAGATGGGTTGGAAAATGGAAACGGCGGTAAAGAAAGAAAGTAAAGAAGTACTTCTAGGCCATTACTTATTTTGCTAAATGTTCTTGTCTTGGTTCATATCCTGTCGTAGTATGGAACATTCCCACTGAATTGCTATGAGCATTACATCTATTACATGATGCAAAAACAATACTTGCAATATCATACTTGGATTGACACGTAATAATTGTCCATATTCCACTCATATCAGTTGCTACACTTTCCTAATCCTTCCCTGATAGTTTTTCCGTACTTCCATAGAGATCGACATTAATCCTATACCAAAAGGTAACGATACTATCCCTAGAAGCATTGACAAAGATGTGTACGGCTGGTCTCCAAAGCTCCATCTCATGAACGTAAACGAACCCACAAGTAGTATTATTAGGGGTACATTTATTCCTACTGCCAAAAGCGCAATAAGGAACGGATGCATTTAGGCTAGATTATAAGGCGTTGGTATTTATAATTATTGGAGATGCACATAGTAACAAAACTCAGTTAGATATAGGATAGAGAAAATGCATACTGATTGAAAAAAGATAGCATGACTTGTGGGTGTTACAGATGATTCAGAATACCAGTCACCCTAGTTAGGTTTCAGAAATTATTAGATTATCATCTTATCCACGGCCAGGCTTCGATTCCTCTTATCGTACACTGTTTTCGAACGATTGACCTAGCCCGTTCGGCAGCTTCCTGCTCAGAAACTGATTTGCCGAGATACTGAAGTATAATTTGTTCATATAGTTTTTTTGCCCGTTCCTCAGTGAATTCTTTATACATCGCGATATTCTTATCATCATGTCGTTGGATTCTTTTCATCTTCTGAGGAATGTCGTGTCTGCCTTTCATCTCGGCATACTCAATCTTGCATCCTGCACATGTTTCATCAAAAAAATCTGCATGAACTGTGCATTTACACATTAGACTGAGTTTTGCAGTCATCATATATTAACACCACTAAATTAGCGAATTTATCCGGGGTTTGACAAACAAGCTTCCAGAAGCCACCACAGTCTCATGAATGCAGTCGCATTCAGAATATCGACTTGGCAATGGTTGTCTTTGCGAGTATGAGCATCTATCCTCTCGATACTTGATCTCGCTTTTATGGAGATGTAATGAATTGCATGTCTACTCCATTTAGAAGTTGTGAAGGGAAGATCCCGATGATATTAGGAGGACTATACACCACTTATTAAGTGTAATATTATTGAACTTGACTTCTAATCACGTTACTCAGTTAACTTTGTAGTATAGTTGATATCTATTTATTCATATAGATATCGATGAATATTCTATCTAATACAGGAAGCTTGAGTTGGACAATGCCAATATTCTGAATATTGAAAAGGATTAGGGAGTCTGTGAATGCTACATAGAGATTTCTGCCTCTCGGGAGGTGTTTGACATATTTCCTTAAGTCTTTCTTAGTCTGGTTGTATCGTTAAGGTTTCTAGTTTAAGTGGTCCTTTTGAGTTTGTAAATGCTCACGAGAGCCGACGGGCTTTATCACATAGGAATCTAGAATGATAGTGATTTGAAGGAGAAATTGGAAATGGTATTTTTATATTTAAGTAGTGTCATCGCATCCAGTACTGTGAATGATACAACTAGAACTGAAACCAATCATCATCCGTCATATACTTATTTCTCGCCACTTTGTGAATTTCAATTTGATTCTATCGTAATAAGGTATGTAGAAAGTCATTGGCACGTATGTAGTTAGAATCTCTATTGAGAACCGATACGTGTCCTTCCACATTCTTCCTCCTCAAGGGGGACAAAGAGAAAGCAACAAAGTGAAAGACCGGTATTACTAGTTTAGGCAGATGATCAATGTCGTCGTCGTTGCCTACGATGCACATCTGAAATTCTCTTCTTGGATCTGCAAGGACTCGAATCTTTTCATATCAGGCTGCCACTGATAGTTATTTGATTTTCATGATCGATGCATGAGAACATGAATTCTATCAGCTGTTCGATCTCGGTGTCATTCAACTGTGGGATTAAATAAGGCGAATAATTTATTTCGCTGTACCATGTTGGATGCGGTCCAGGCCATCATTTTGGGAATAATACAGGGATTGACTGAATGGCTACCCATTTCTAGTTCAGGCCATTTGGCCTTAGTCCAGTTAACCATGAATCTACAAGTTCCGATTTTCTTCGATGTAGTTCTGCATTTCGGTACACTTGCAGCTGTTATAGGAGTCTACAGAAATGAAATTCTATCGATTTTACATTCAATTATCTCGATTCATTTGAGCAATAGTAACAAAGCTACGAAGGTTTCAAAGGATGAGAGATGGGGAAGAAGATTTCTGATACTGATCATTGTCGGAATGGTTCCTACTGCATTGATGGGAGTAGCGTTTAGATCGCTATTCGAAGAGTCTTTTTACAGCATGTGGTCGATAGGATTGGGTTTCATAGTCAGTGGAGTTATGATATTATTTACAAGGTTTGTCGGTCAGGGATCAAATACGCTAGGAAAAGCTGATGCTGTTCTGATAGGCGTAGGACAAGGTCTCTCAATTTTTTCAAGTATTTCGAGAAGTGGCGCAACAATATCGATTGGAATGTTCAGGCGAATTGGAAGATCGGAATTGGTCACGTTCTCATTTTTGCTATCTATACCAGCGATCGTAGGTGCAGGGCTGTACGATCTGGTTCTTGGAGATCATGATTCATTGGCTGAGATAGCAAGCATCCCTATAGAGGCATATATCTTAGGATCCCTCTCAGCAGCGGCGGTAGGCTACGTTTCAATAAAATTCCTAATTAGCATCATAAATAAAGGTGAATTCTATGTTTTCTCGTTTTATTGTTTCCTAATAGGGGTACTGATATTTGTCAGTCTTATCTAGCCAGCACGACAATGTACTGTGATACAACCTCAAGACTCCTGGACACTCAAGGGAATTTAGACATTTTATAATATAATTTATCTGATTAATAAGTACATCAATTGTTACAATTCAATATTATTTATATAAGTGACATATACTTTTTAAGTTTCAGCAAGAGAAACAACCATATTGATTGACTTTTCTAAATTGAAATACAAAGTAAACTATAATCAGTCAGTGTATAACTTCAAGACAAGGAGATATGAGAGTAAGGAGGCAACTTACAATAGCTACGAACAAGCTAGGGCAAATCAATGGAAATGTGAAAAATGTTCAGAGCTATTCGGAACATTAAAGGAATTAAAGCTCCACAAGATTGAACTTCACTCGTACTAAATTCATTCGTATTAGCTAAATAATAATTCCTTCCCTACTCCTGTACTTAGAGTTATCATCTCGCACGATGCGATGTACCTATATGCAAGTGCATACTAGGTTATTCATGATCTTTTTTCGAGGCAGATTCTTACTCGATTGATTCCTGATCGCGAAGGAGCCCTACTACGAGAGCACTAAGGGTAGGTATGAACAATGCGGCACATAATTCTGTAAGGAGGCATACCTCCACCCAATGGCACCCTATGTTTCGGTTCTTCTTGTATATAGATCATTTGAAAACTCCAATCTTGTCATACTTCCATAAATCGTCAGATATGTAATAAGTCGTATTTATTATATGATAATTAGTGATACGATACTTTAAGATTTTGTCTAGTCATATTCAGAATTCATTGATGTTCCAAGTGGAAGATTCCAAGGGTAAAATTGGCGGATATCAGCTCAGCACACATTGGGTTTAAAACAGTCAATCCTTTTTTTAGGTGACTATGTGTATAGGCTAAGGTCTCGCCAGCAAAAAGTTCTGTCGATGGAGGCCCAGAAGCTGTTTCAGTGCGCTAGGGATAGAGCCAGGAGAGTCAGGGCATGATGATACACGTGGGTCCGCCAAATAACCATTTTGCTAATTTAATTAGTTGCTTCGTTGCCTACTGATTTCTCAAGGGGTATACACGGAATTGGTGCAACTCAGATCAACCAGGCGTGTATAAGCTAGATGCATCTAAGATGTTAGACGAAAAACTGGTCCTAAACCATGGTTGCCAGCAGAATCTTGACGCATGTTTCCTCTTTCCTCCATAGTATCTTTAGCCCCACAACCAGTGTGGTTGAGGCCTAGTGATCGTACATTGCAAGTACCCTCCACTAATTTACACCAAACACATGTCAACCATCGTCGATCCATCTATTGTCAGTGTCAATAATAGGCCTCATCTCGATTCAGCTATTATTGTTATTTGCCGGGGATTTTACATATTCTCGAAGGCCTTGCCTTATGTGCATTTTTTTCGATTATGTACTCAATCTTCTCCTTGTTCTTGGCTAAAAATTTGTCTTTAGTGGACACAAGATCGTTCCTTGTATTTTTAACAGATTCCAGATAGCTCAGAATATTGTCAATTTCATCGTAATGGACACCAATTTCTTGTTCAGCCATTTGATCCTTCCATAACCTAGGGCTACTTTTCTTTTGTCGGATAGATGCAGGAAGTTCTAAATGTTGGGCCAGCGTCCTAACCTGCGTCTTATACAGGTCCCCTAGTGGGAACAAGTCTGCAGCACCATCCCCAAATTTTGTATAATATCCGAGCAGTAATTCACTCTTGTTGGATGTGCCTAAAACGAGTCCGTTATGTATGAACGCAAAATAATAAAGAATACACATTCTTATTCTTGCAGCAAGATTTCCCTCTGCGTACTGATTTTTTGGGAGATGAGCAAGAAAACCCGATTTAATATCATTTATGTTTAGGAGTACATACTCGATATCAAGATGTTTGGCATGGTTTGTTGCATCAACGACGTCAAACTCTGGGGTTATAGGAAAGTCGGGAAGGATCAATGCGAGCACATTTTTCTTGCCCAAAGCTCGTACGGCCAGAGAAGCAGTCACGGAAGAGTCAAGCCCTCCGCTAAGACCAACAATCGCTTTTGCACGTGTCGCCTCCCTCATTTCCCTTCTGATAAATTCTTCTATTGAGCTAGATATTGTTCCATAGTTTACAGACACATCTGTTCAACAGTGTCATGACAATATCTTTGTTGCCACAAAATTGAACAACACAGGTAGGCCAGAACCGGTGAATGACTATTGACGTAAATATTAAGAAGGCAAGATCGATATAAAATAACCCAACTCTAGAAATTATTTTGTTGAAAAGAGAACACCCTGGTCCTAATGGGGAAGAGATACTAATGAAGGGTCAGCGTCTTTTTCGATTTAGATGGGAGATCAGAAATCGGACATAATCTGACTCAAACGAATAATAAGCACTATCTTTACTATGACTCATCGATCCTCGTTTCTCTTTCATGTGCTGTCTATGTCAGAAAAATCCAAGTGTTGGCTAGAACTCATTTACAAATATAGAACCTTCTCTACGCGCTTTCCGGCGACAATTTGTCGAATACAAGAATTAAAGAGGACTTGCCCTCCCTGTTGCTAATATCCACAGAAACATATCGTTTTTCTTTAGAAGGATTAAATCGTTCCATACAAGATTGTAGGATGTAGTCTCAAGCTTTGCATTTCATTCTGAGACAGTAATACTAATATTCTCTTTTCGACTTTCATCAAGTTGCTCAGTATTTATGTCAAGTAAGCATCAGCTAATATCAAGTTTAATGTGGGTTGAGAAATATCGACCGTCCACATTAAATCAAATGGTGAATCAAACTAATATCATCAGGGGACTCGAGAATCTAATTCAGAATCCTAATGAGATTCCGCATCTTATATTTGCAGGCCCTGCAGGAGTGGGTAAGACTACAGCAGCACTGTGTACTGCCAGAGAATTGTTGGGAGAACATTGGAGAAGGGATACACTCGAATTAAATGCGTCAGACGAACGAGGTATCAAGATGGTACGGGAACGTGTCAAGGAATTTGCAGCTGTGATGAAGTTTTCCTCTGCTAAGGAAAAGGACGAAAGGCCATTTCGAGTTATAATTCTTGATGAAGCAGACGAGATGACTCCTGAAGCTCAAACCGCATTGAGGAGAATTATCGAGGATAGTTCTAAGACAACCCGTTTTATTATTATATGCAATTATCTTTCCCAAATCATAGAACCTATTCAGAGTCGATGTGTTATATTTCGCTTCACTAGATTACCTAAAGAAGAAGTTGTCGATCATTTAATCGAAATATGTCGACAAGAAGGAATAAAATTCGATGATAAAGCCCTATCTCAAATCTATGATTCTACTTTAGGAGATCTACGTCACTCTATCAATATTTTACAATCTGCAGCCACTAATAATAACGTAACAGTTGAGAAGGTAGAGGTCTCGATCGGAATATCCGGAAGAGCGAAAGTAAGCGAAGTCTTGAAGCTCGCCTTCGCAGGAAAGTTTAATGAAGCCAGAATAAAGCTCTTAGAATTGACGCAGGTTTATGGTATGTCCGAAAAAGATTTTTTAAAGTATGCAAGCCAAGAGGCATTCTCTATGAAAATAGAAAATCCAGGAAAACTTGCAGAGCTTATGGCAGAGTACGATTACAGGTTGAGCGTAGGAGCACACCCCGATATTCAGCTCACGGCGTTCCTTGCACAGCTTTGTGCCCTTGGCCACAAATAGTTTTGTTAGCTTCTCATGGTCTGATTTTTTGGATTGCTGATGAACATTGTCTTATCACTAATCTATGGGGAATCATCGAAATTGATCTGCGACCAGGATTTTAGGGACACAATAAAACAAGCGTGTTACACAATTCGAATATAGGATAATGTAGGTAACCTATATACATAATACGAAAACTTGATGAAGTAGAATTGTCTGGTTCAACAGTATCGTACAGGGACAGAATCTATATCGTTGAAGACATTATTCTAAAGTTAGCTGAATATGGAGAATTGAATCAGACTGCATTGATAAGTTTCTGTGGACTAAACTTAAAAAAACATAAAGCTATACTAGATGAAATGGAGTCCAACAATCTCATTACGAAAAAAGAAAAACCAATAGGTAAGAAATCAGTCAGTGTATATATGCCTACCTCCGAAGGTGTTCGATTTTTCAATACTATACTGGTTCCTTACGAGAAAATGTTTCCACGAAAAAGAAGCCAAACAGATTCAAAATCTAACTTGTAATGATAGAACTTAGATTTAGATTGTAATTACATGATGAAATCTTACCAAAAAGGCTAGATTTAGTACTGACTTAATACCAAATGGATAACTTTCTGCCTATCTGATAATCTATCCTAACCCAAACTGGGATGAGAGTTTCCGATTAATCTCCCGCTTCTCATTGATGTACTCATCGTAGCGACTGCTCCAAGTACCAATCTTTCTATACTGTTTGATACCTGCGTAAAGCCAGATACAAGAGATTGTAACCACGGAACCTAATAATATACTTAATACAGTTCCGAATTCGTTCTCTATTTCAAGAATCGCAAAGAATGATGGATGCCTCATCAAGTATACGGATAGACCAATGGCTATTGGAGCCAAGATCAACGCAGAGATCGAGACACCTAATAGTGTCTTTCTTATCTTAAGTATCTGTTCAATAAAACTGTCCATTAATATCAATAAATTAACTCTTGCCTTCTCGGTTTCTTCATTATTGCCATAATCAGTGTTGTCGTTATTCATATTAGATTCTTTAGTCTTAAAGCGGATGTTCCTTTATTTATCTTATGATTAACTTGGTTATCTTACTAGATGGCAATACGCGAATTGAAAAAAAAGCCTATTACACTTAATTTCCGAATATATGACGAATATGATTCATAGAGCGACTATCCCTATAGATGTCACTTATCATGCTAATGTCACAATCCCTCTACAGGTTAATTGTTTGATCTCGCCGCGACTAGTATCTCGACCTTCATAGTAGTCCAGCCTCCAGTACTTTCACATGTGTATGGATAGTTAACGAAAACAGGTTCTGATACAAGACACATCATTCTATGAGCATTCTATTTTTTGGATACTTTGCTTATACTTAAAGAATCTCACGATCTTGCATTTAGTAATTGTAAACATGTCAATAAAATAACATGAATTCGATGAGAAAAACTGGCTAGAGTTAATTATGCCCCCTATGATTCAATGCTTCTCCGAGGTCAGGTATCCAATATTAATCCTGCCAGGTCAGTCCGCCAAACGTATCGACCTTCATGTGGAAAAGTAAACTAAATAAGAACAGATTAATTGAAGGTTCTTGATCCTGGAGCCCAATTTTACCCAAGACTTTCATTCCTCTCATTACAGGTTTATTACTCACTGCGCGGTGTGCAAAGCTTTTTGTAGATACACTTTGTTATGATTGATGCGTGCTAATGAATGCAAGGAAAAATCATTATGTCCGGAATCCTCTTTTTGTGTTTTTCTGAGGCTGTCCGGATAAATCCATACTCTTATGCTGAAAACTTCTTTGACATAGACCATGTTTCAAGTTATGTAGATGAAAATGGGATCATGCACGTTTTTGGAGAAGTGAAGAATCTTGGGAATCGATCTATGACCAATGTGACTGTGAGTAGCATTTTCTTCGATTCAGATGGCAAGATCGTAAATGAATTTCGCAGATCTAGCGAGTTAAGAACTATAAATTCTGGTTCCATATCGCCTTTTGAAATCCTTTTTCTAGACAGGGACAACGTTGATCGTGTAAAGAACTTCAAATTGTATGCGAATGGGACGGAGACCGCAACACAGCCGTTAGGCTTACGAACCAGAATAGATTCATCGCGGCTCGATCTTCTGGGGTTCTATTATATCAATGGCGTGATTTTCAATAACGGTTCTTTAACCACTCATAACTCTATTGCGATTGCTACATTATATGATTCGGATGGCCGGGTTGTAGCGATAGGAAGAGGCCTAGCCGAACCCACAAGTATTAATAGTAAAACGGATGCCACTTTCGGACTGGCAGTAATAGATAAACCCCAAACCCAAAAGGCGAAAAATTATTCTATTCTAGCCGACTCTGACGAGTATGTCTCAATGCCAACTATGGCAAACGTCAGGTGAATTTTTTTCTTATATCAAGGATGGCTTTGATAATCACACTTTATTGCATAACGATATTCGGTTGCTGTGTATAACTCATCCAAACCTATCATCATAATTGCCGTGGGATATGTCTTTATACACGTCTTTAGCAGATTTTCCGTCCACTTTTACTCCCATGCTTAAGCAAGAGCCAATAACTTCTTTAAAAACACCCTTCATGTCAATTGCATAGGAGCCTTCCATTTTCATCTTTGCTATTTTGATAACGTTCTCGATTGATAGGTCTCCCACATAGTTACTCCCTGCGGTTCCTGACCCCTTGGTGAAACCCCCCTCTTTAGCGATCAATGCTGCGGTTGGCGGTATGCCAACTTCTACAGTGAACTGCTTCGTTTCAGTATCAACCTCCACTTTTACGGGAACCTTCATGCCAGGAAATTCACGGGTTTTCTCATTGATAGTATTCACAACTTGTAAAACATTAAGACCCATTGGACCTAATGATGGTCCCAGAGGAGGTCCTGCATTAGCTTCTCCACCGCTCACAAGAGCCGAAATGCTTTTCTTCTCTCCCATATACGGAAACAAGATGCCTCCTTAAATATAAATTGATTATATCAGTTGAAGATTCAACCCCGTTTGCAATCCAAGTAGCGCCAATTAGAGTGAAATCTTCCCCAATCAGAATTCTTTTCTTACTGCATTAATTTTCGCAGGTAGTTTGCATCTACAGTTACCGGGATTTGATATGGTGAATCAAGAAGTACAACGGTTGCTTCCTGCTTTTCATAATCAACCCTTATCACTTTTGCCTTCATAGATTTGAACGGGCCAGCGACCACCTCTACCATACTATCTACGCTCAAGTCTGTAACCACGGGCTTTTTGACTAGGTATCCTTCAATATCCTTAAAGGGCAACTCACCTCGTATCTGTCCTCGAACGTGTCTAAGACCGCTCAGAGCGTCATATGCTACGTTTGCATCTGGAGCTTCGACAATAATGTAACCTTTGAAGTTATCAAGAACTAAAACTGAATAAATTTGCAATTTTTTTGTCGATATCTTGTTGTGTAACATGTTAGCGACGACGCGTTCCTGTCCTCCAGTTATCCTGATAGCAAAGAATTTGGTCTTACCATCATCATCTCCTTTTCTTTGTTCACTTATCTTATCGATAGCTTTTTGCGTTGTAGCTGGTTTGTTTTCATCCACACTGCCATCTGAATTACTAGACCTATCCGCTTGATCATATCCCTCTATGGCACTATTCTCGATGCTACCGTCGCCCGGTACATCTGCGTTTTCACCACCAATACTTTCAGCTTCAAGATCATGCTTAACGTTCTGAAAATTACCGTTCATTTATCGAATGTATCTACGATATATAATTGCAATTTATAAATTTACGTTATTATCGTTTGAACGTAGTCACGAATTTCAAAATATTAAAATTCTCCAACTTGAAACCGCGTGAAGCTGATATA
>JBKPHJ010000188.1:0-12147 GCA_046729835.1 Thermoproteota archaeon | reverse complement strand
GGCTAGCACTGAGCACGAGCGGATGAATACGCAAGCGGTCTTATTACAGCTATTTGAGACGTCTTTACGACTCGTGCATCCGTTCATTCCATTCCTTACAGAAGAGTTGTGGCAGCAACTCCTTCACCAGAGTGACACAATAGTTAAAGCCCTCTATCCCAGTGTCGCTCAGAAGTGGGTTGACCGAGAAGCAGAACAACAGATGACATTTGTTATGGGAGTTATTTCAGCACTTCGCAATATCCTCAGCTCATTCAAAATTCCAAATGCGACAAAACTTCGTCCACATATAAA
Source organism: Thermoproteota archaeon (assembly GCA_046729835.1). Taxonomy (GTDB): domain Archaea; phylum Thermoproteota; class Nitrososphaeria; order Nitrososphaerales; family Nitrososphaeraceae; genus TH5896. The sequence goes on along the minus strand of JBKPHJ010000188.1, from coordinate 11,853 downwards.
GGTGTCAGTTGATCATTCGAAATTGCTCGAGCAATACCAATCCCATATCGTGAGTTTGGCGAATATTTCGTAGATGGGGATTGGTACAGACATGGTACACCATGATTTGTCTGCAACAACAATCCTTAACGACGTGGAAATCCACGTGCCACCAGAAGGCTTGATCGATGTCGAGGTAGAGCGTACACGCTTAACCCGCGAATTGAAGAGAATGCAGGAAGATACGGCAAGGCTTGAGGCGAAACTAGCTCGGCATGATTTTCTTGAGAAAGCTCCGGAAGATATCATTGAAAAGGAGCAGCTTAGGCACCAGGGACTACGTGAGCGGGCGGGAAAATTGGCCGATGCCTTGGAGGCCATTCAATGATCCTAACGGCATTTCATCAAGTCAGGCATCTCATTCAGGCGGGAATCGAAGAGGATATCGGACGAGGTGACGTCACGACAGAGGCAACGATTGCTGAGCATGTCATGTCACGTGCACAACTGATCGCCAAACAACAGATGGTGCTAGCAGGGATGGAGATTTTTACCGAAGTTTATGCTGTTTTGGATAGCGCCGTCCATATTAAGCCCTCCTCTAAAGATGGCGACCTCCTCTCGGCTGGGACTGTCATCGCACATCTGGAGGGCCGAGCGCGCTCGCTGCTCACAGGCGAACGTGTCGCGCTCAATTTCTTGCAGCGACTCTCTGGAATCGCCACTTTGACTCGGCGATACGTCGACGCCGTGAGAGGATATAATGTTGATATCGTGGATACACGGAAAACCACCCCAGGGTGGCGTGTGCTTGAAAAATATGCGGTACGCGTAGGAGGTGGGAAAAATCACCGCCACGATCTGGGGGATGGAGTTCTGATCAAAGATAATCATATCGTGGCTGCTGGTGGTATCAGGCAAGCGATCGAAATGGCGCGTAAGCAGAGCCATCACCTCTTGAAAATCGAAGTGGAGGTTGAAACCTTGGATCAGATCGAGGAGGCGCTCCAGACGGGTGCAGAGGTTATCATGCTCGATAATATGCCGCCGACGATGCTCGCCGAGGGGGTGAAGATGATCGGTGGAAGAGCGATTGTCGAGGCCTCGGGCGGCGTGAGCCTGGAAAGCATCGTCGAGGTTGCGCGCACAGGGGTCGATCTGATTTCGGTGGGCAGGTTGACCCACTCAGCCCCATCAGCGGATATCCATGTGGAGTTCGACATCCCTAGCTCTTAACCTCCTTCCTCAAGGTTAACGGGCTACCGATGTGACTCGATCGTAAATGCCTTATTGATACTTGTAAAATGGTTGCCGGACATCGAATGATTTTGGAAATGAGGCTCCCATGAAGAGATTAATCGTAATTATGATGCTGATCATTGTTCATCCATCAGGTCTGATCTGGGGTGCCTCTTATGTTCTCCATCTGAAGAATGGTAATGAATTGAGAACCTCTCATTATTGGGAGGAGGCTGATGAAGTAAAGTTTTACGTTTACGGGGGGGTTGCGGGGATTCAAAAGGGCTTTGTCACCAGGGTCAGGATTTCGAATGTAAATAACAAAGAAGATACAGGCAACAAAGAAGCTATAGAAAAAACCGATGCCCCAGTCATGAGTAGTGGTCCACAGTCCAAACAAAACCCCCAGCGTCAAATTGGTGAAAGCGAAAGCATCTCTAGTGCAAATCTTGGAAAACGTGAAGTCGTAGATTTTGATTATTATAGAGAGAGGAAAGCCGCCCTCAAAGAGAAACTCGAGGATGCGCTACAAAGAAATCGAGAAGCAACAGCAAGAAAAGATCAGCAAGCCAAGGAAGTAACTAGGCAGGAATATCTAGAGTTTTCAAGGCAGATTATCGACTTGAGCGATGAACTAAAGAAGAAAAATAAAGGCATGCTACCCCCTTGGTGGGAGGAATAGGTAAGGAGAAGAGCTGCTTTAATTTCCCTCTCGGAAATCTCTCCAACTAAGGGTCCGCAAGGGAAAGCTGTCGGTCTGGCTATTTACCGCAGAGCTGCAATAGACGATATTGGAGTTCCCACCGATAACATCAGCATCCACCGTGCCGCCGGATAACATCCCACCAGTTATCTGTTTAGCGCCGCCACCTGTATACTTTACAGACCCCGTGACGACGACTACGCCATGCCACGAGAACCCGCCATCTATATCAAGATCTCCGTCGATGAGCAGGATCCCACATCCTGAACTGCCCCCTGCGAGTTTGATATCGGTCCCGTTGGTATTGTAATAGACGATGTTATGGGCAGCACAAGTACTGGCACTTTCCAAATTTGCCCCCAATGTAGGCGCTCCCCAGTTCATCCCTGTATGCGTGGCACTGCTGACATTGTAACTGAAGTTTGCCAGCGTCTTGAGCGAGTTCACCATCATATCGATATCTACATTCGCCCCGTTGTAGCTAATATTGGGGGTTGTTCCTCCCGCTCCGGTGATGTTAGGACCTCCAGTTATCTCGATCGAGCCTGGATTCTGCGTCGTCACAATGCCAGGTTTATCGGAGCCGCCGCACATATCTAAGCCGATGATATCGGTACTGCCCCCCTGGATCTTCGCATCTGCTTTTACGTAAAGCGGGGAGGGAACAGTGATCGGAGGTGTGTTCGTGACTTCAGCCTCGACTGTCCGGTACGAGTTACTGGTATAACCTGAGCTGGTGACCAAATAGATATTTCTGTTATTGCTGTTACCTGCTGCTGTATTTCGGGTGATTATCCCGTCATTGTTATGATCACCCCAGTACATGATATTGCCCGCGCCATCAGTTTTATGCCTAATCTCTACAATATAATTCATACTTGATTGAAGACTATTCGTTCTGGAGTGGGTCGACAGGCTTGAATTAAATCCCTTTTGCTGTGCCATCGCCAGAGTACCAATATATGCTCGCCACTGCGTTGAAGTTGGATAAAGATCATTTATCAGATTCGCTCCTGCATTTGATCGTAGCCTTGCCCTTGCTTCCTGAATGCCTGCCTCAGCAGCATAAAATGCTACCTCGCTGACCTTGTAGTTACCGCCAATCTGAAGATCAGTGGAGGTCATGACTACAGCCGTAGTACCTAAAAGTGTTAATACAGCCATCAATAAGAGCGCAACAGCTGTGACCATTCCACTCTCACTTTGATGTAGAGATATACTACTCAATAACAACTGAGATACTTTCATGAGGATATTATTGATGCAAGATTTTTCGGTTCTCCTACTACTACAAAAGGTGTCATGAAAATGGTGAATACCTATGAACGAGTATATATATCTCGTATAACACCTTTTTAGAAGCCGAAATAGTATCATTGGTAAAACATTCCTATCAATAAGCAAGGTTTCTGGGTGTTACCAGTGAAGTTAGGGTGTAAGTTCTATATCCAGCGTTGCTCGCATATAGAGGATCTGGCTTGCCTGTTCGACCGGTTATGGTCAGGCGTATTTGCCTGATCTTTGTTGTAACGGTTGTTGGATTGCCCTGATCATCTAAGTATTCGAAAATAAAACTTTGAATATCCTCCGCCAGAGGCTGATTCCCACCCCCGGTATTCCTTACAATACGTCTACTGTTCGTATCGTATGTATAAATAATATTTTCATTCGTATCCGTGACCGCACCATCGCCGTTAAGATCCGCATATATTTGAAGCTGTGAAGTACTGTAAAGGATCCCCGAAAAGGCTGCCCCTGAGGGGCTGTATCCGGCCATGGCTAGTTCGCCCATGATCATATCCATGGCCGCCCGTGTATTCTGCGTCAGCTCGGATATCTCCTCTTGAAGAGCAAAGTACTTGCGCTGTGCAATAGAAAAGCTAAACAGTGAACCGATCACGACACTAATAATCGCTATGGATATCAATAGCTCAATGATTGTAAAACCAGCATTCTTGCTTTCATTCGAATAGATCATCTGGATAATCTCTATTCAGCTAGTGTCGTACTTAATTTGACTGAGTATTTATCGAAATCCCAATATACAATAACATTTATTGTTTTCATGTTAGCCATCGGAGTGTCATTGGCAATGGACGTGATTCTTTTATAGCCAGTTTGATTTACTATACTTCCATAATTCTCTGTTCCTACAAGAGTTTCGGCGTCTGTATAATTTACTCTTTTAATATTTTCTAAGCGATCTTGCGCTAAAGTGGTGGCCGTAGTCAAATGTTGGCTGAAGGAATTACCATGCATAACCCAAACCGTGAGGCTTGCCACACCTAGAGAGGCCACAGTAATGATGACTGTGGCAATTAAGATTTCAATGAGCGTGAATCCGCGTGTATCATATAGAATTCGCATGCCTAAAGCCTTCTATTCTGTGACAGAACTCATCAGCTAACTTGCATACGACCTGTAATGGCGATGGTAATATTTTTGGTGCCAGACGAATTTGTTATACTGATAGTTGCGAGGTTCGTCACTGTTCCACGTGAGCTAAATATGGGATTATTATTTGAGTTAATAGTTATACCTGTATAGTTATCATGGATATTAATAGTCTTTGCATCACCCTCACAATCATCGACAGTACCATCACCATTGGCATCATCACATATCTTATATTGTGTATTATTTATAAAGAATACCTTCACTTTTCGATTATGGCTGACAGCCTTCATCCGTCCTGCCATTAAATCGGCTAGAATCTGCTGAGTGGCTCCATATAGGCGAAATTTTGGCATTTCGGTGAGAACATTTGGAACAGCGACTGTTGCTAAGATACCAACCATTGCAATAGCGATTAGGAGTTCAATGAGCGTGAACCCTGCTTGGTGTAGACAATCCAATACCCCACGATATATCTGAGTCTCAAAAGGACCTTTTGAAAAGGAATAGTTTCCAGCAAATAAGCACCGACAATGATCATGTTGGAGATACGATTTTTCAACCAAGTTGTGTGATCGAATAGGGAGTATGTTCAGCATGTCTGTAGGCCCAGGGGTTCGCTAAGGGTTATCGTATCTGTCATTAGCATACTTCTCGGCTGCAAAAGCCGTTATTCTTTCAAGCTCGACACAGAGCGGTACTAATTTGTGACTAATGGATCCTAGGCATTGGAAGTGTATCGCTATCACTGGGTTATTTGACTAGCAATAATTATGCCGTCTGTTTGTGGCCCTCGAAGCTGATTGTCATCTGTGGGCCTAATAAAGGTCACTGGCTTGCGAAGTCTCGCACTTTTTCTTTTTGCAAAGTGAAAATTCTATTCAAGCGAGAATCTGGCACGGCTTATGTATAGGATAGTATGCCAATACTCTGTGTTCGGAAGCTAGTTTATCGGTTTCATGGTTGGCCTTAAGATTCACAGTATTCTATCCTGGGGTATAAATTTCCAGAGAATAGCGCTATGACAGTCCAACGTCTCCTGGGTAAGAGCCGTCAAGGACATGTGAGTAAGCCTTCGCTCAGAACAAGGACCTGTGGGAAAATGCTGCTGTATTGATACCTCTTCCACTAGGCATTTTTTATTGTGCCTGAGGATCTAGGGAACTCTAATGGTCTCGTGGGAATCCGAGAAAGGAAGGCGGTCATGAATAACTTGATATCACTGCTGTTTTTCCTGTCAGGGATTACTGGGCTGGTCTATGAAGTTCTCTGGGCCAAATACCTGTCGCTCTTATTAGGTCACACCGCACAAGCTCACACGATTGTCCTTGCCACATTCCTCGGGGGGTTAGCCCTTGGGAACATAGTCCTCGGACCACAGGCGGATAGGGTTGCTAACCATTTGCGTCTGTATGGATGGCTAGAGCTTGGCATCGGGCTTTTGGGACTTCTCTCGCCGTTGTCGCTGCATCTCTTAGCAGACCTGTATATCGCCATTGCCAGCCAGCACATGTTGCCTTCTATGCTTGCCCTTGTGCTCAGGCTTTGCCTCTGCCTGGGAGTGTTACTGCTCCCTGCCATGCTCATGGGCGGCACCCTGCCAGCGCTCAGCCGATTCGCGGCACATTCCTTGAGCCAACTGGAGGCAACTGTTTCATGGTTCTATTTTTTGAACAGTGCTGGAGCAGTTCTCGGGGCTATCGTAGCTGGATTTATTCTGATACCTACCTTCGGTCTCGATTTTTCGACGAGTATCACAGCTTCTGTCAACATCGCGATCGGTGGGCTATCTCTTGGGCTTAGAGCAAGATCTACACAGCACGATCAGCTATCATCTGTTCAGCTGGCTCCCCAAGAGAACAAACCGCTTGTCAATCCGTCGCGAGCTGTCATCATCTATAGCGCGGTCTTTCTCTCTGGTTTTGTCGCGCTAGCATACGAAATCGCATGGATTCGCTTGTTGGCACTGGTCTTAGGCTCATCGACCTATTCGTTTTCGTTGATGCTAGCCGCCTTTATCGCGGGAATTGCCCTCGGCAGTTATTTGATCAGCCGTCGGATCTTGCCCCATGTTGGCTCATACGTGCTGTTCGGGATCGCTGAGCTGGGCATCGGCGTTTCGATCATCGCCACCCTACCCCTTTATGAGAGACTGCCGTATCTTTTTCTCCGCCTAAGTAACATAGTAAACCGTACACCTGAGACCTTCTATTTCTACGAAACCGGCAAGTTTCTCTTTTGTTTCTTGTTGATGTTGCTTCCTACGACCTTCTTGGGGATGACCTTACCACTGGCGAGCCGCATTGTCACACAAACGATCACTCAGCTGGGTAGGAAAGTAGGGCTTGTTTTTAGCTTAAACACTCTCGGTAATGTACTAGGTGCGGTCCTTGCTGGTCTATGGTTACTATCACTCCTTGGAATGGAGACCCTTATCAAAAGCGGGGTGATCGTAAATCTATTAGTGGGGTCTATGGTGCTGTGGACGGCTAGTCGGTGGGTATCGTTGAGACGGGCCTTTATCATCGGCTTTGGACTGGTAGGGTTATTCATTGTGGTGCTGTGCATGCCATCTTGGGATAAGCTTGTGCTGTCCAGCGGTCAATTTCGTAATCGGCAGATAACTCAGTATCCCAGTTACGAAGATTACCATCGCAATATTCATAATCAATCTCTTCTCTTCTATAAAGATGATAAGGACACTACAGTGACGGTCGAAAAGGGAAAAGATGGAAATTTGTTTTTGAAAGTCAATGGTAAAACTGATGCTTCATCGCACGGCGATCTTCCAACCCAACTTCTTCTAGCGCATGTTCCATTGCTGTTGAAGCCTGATGCAAAGGAGGCCTTGGTGGTTGGCTTAGGAAGTGGAATCACCGCGGGGTCGGCTTTACGCCATCCCCTTGAGCGGCTTGATCTTGTGGAAATCTCGGCTGGGGTTGTCGAGGCCGCAAAATTCTTCATGGACCATAATTACCATGTCCTAGAGGATTCCCGCCTCCATTTACATCTGGAGGATGCCAAGACATTTCTTCGCCTTTCGCCTCGACGGTATGATGTCATTATCAGCGAGCCGTCGAATCCTTGGATAGTTGGCATTGGAAGTCTTTTTTCTGTCGATTTCTATCGCGAAGCCCATCAACACTTGACCGAAGGTGGGATCCTTGCGCAATGGTTCCATACATATGAAATGGATGACGATACGCTCAGACTCATTTTGCGCACTTTTGCTTCCATTTTCGAGCATGTCACGCTTTGGAGGACCCTGTCGGAGGATGTCCTTATTCTTGGCTCTACCTCGCCCATCGACTTGAACTTCAGCAGGGTCGTCGAACGGTTTAATCGCCAGCAAGTCAGAGAGGATTTGCAACGCATAGAAATCACCAGCCTGCCGACTCTCCTTTCTGTGCAGATGGCATCGGATCATACTGTACGCAAGATGGCAGGTCATGGGCGGTTGAATGAAGACCACTATCCAATCTTGGAATACGAAGCGCCCAAGGCCTTTTTTCTAGGCAGTGTCGCCCGCCTAATTCGGTCTTATGATGAACGAGATACGCCCGTTGAGGGCAACACTCTCTATCTAATGAAGTACCTGAGCGAGCGACAGGAACCTCTCTCCCGTGAAGAACTCAAAAATTTCGCATTTTTTCATCGCACACATGGCACGGCGAAGATTCTCAAGGGAGCTGTCGATGAGTGGGTACGTCGATTTCCTGAGGATCGGGAGGCTTTGTGGGCGCTAGTCCAGGCTCAAAATACTGATGGGCAGCTCGCATCCGCCCTCGCTACGCTTACACCATTACTGAATCATGAGCCGGACAATCCGGATTACCTTGCGATGGCGGCAGACTTGGAGTTTTCCTTTTATCAGTCGCAGCGGTCGTACTTGAACCCTGTCAGCAACAAACGCACCCTGGCCCTCTTAGAGCGTCTGTTGAAAGCGGATGGCGATCACAGGGTGGGGATTTACCGAAAGATTGCCCAAGTCTATGCGGTCGATCGGAATTATGCCACGTCCCTGAGGTATCTCGAGCAGGCTGCTGAGTATAGCGCACAGGGCGAAAAGCCCGGTGTCGCCGCAGATGCCTTGTGGCTAGAGGCTGCACAAATGGCCATCGAGATGGAGGAGTTCGGCAAGGCACACGGCTATCTCCTCAAAGCGCTAGGGCACAACCCGCAGAATCGGTCTGCGAGGCAACTCTTGCGCAAGCTCTCGAATCCTGCCATGTCTCCCCTGTAACTCGTGGTCGACGACTGAAAAAATCCCTTGCGTCGATATTCTAAATACACTAATATACGCACCTGTTTTCAAGAGTTATCGCCTCCTCAGAGATCGTCAGAGGTGGCAGCGATCAAAGGTGGTGCGTGGGCGGTTAGCTCAGCTGGGAGAGCGCCGCGTTCGCAACGCGGAGGTCGAGGGTTCGAATCCCTTACCGTCCACCACAATCCTCTCTGAAAACAGCACTTCAATTGATGGGCGTTTAGCTCAGCGGGAGAGCGCTTGCTTCACACGCAAGAGGTCGCTGGTTCGATCCCAGCAACGCCCATGCGTTAAATTAGCGCTACACAAGAGCTCCCTCTAGGGTGTCGGTTATCTGGGCGGCGACACTGGGAAGTGCGCCCTCCAATCCTGGTGTATAGATGTTGGCGATATGCCAGAAGCTTGCAAGATGCTAAAAGCCTAAATTTACTTAGAGAGTATTGGGGCGGGGTGCGATGCTATAGCGTTTGAGTTTTTTGATGAGGCCTTGGCGGCTAAGCCCTAACTTCCTGGCGGCCTGTACCTGATTATATCCTGAGGCGACGAGCGCTTCCTGTAACATGTGCTGCTCCAGTTGCTCGAGCGCTGCTTTCATGGATGTCCCTTTGGGAAATGGTTGGCTTATCCGAACAGTCGCTCTACTTGCGTAAAGAATTTCAGGAGAAAGCTCCGCCGCGGTTATGCGCGGGCCGCGTGTCAGAACTACTAATCGCTTGATCTCATGCGCTAATTCTGTCACATTCCCTGGCCAATCATAATTTTCCAAGTAATGTATGGCTTCGGGCGCGATCTCGAGATGCCCCTTACCCAGCTCCCGCGTGAACTGTTCTAAAAAGTGTACTGCCAATAAGGCAATATCTTCGCGCATGGCTCGCAATGGTGGCATGCCAATATGGATTACTTTTAGTCGATAGTAAAGGTCAGCCCTAAAAGTCCCCCGGGACATGGCTTCCTCAAGGTCTTTGTTAGTTGCTGCAATAACGCGTACATCTATTGGAACCGATCGACGCCCTCCGATGCGCTCCACCACATGCTCCTGCAACACTCGCAAAAGCGTCGCCTGAGCACCTGCGCTCAAATCCCCCAATTCATCCAGGAACAGTGTTCCCTTATGCGCCGATTCAAACTTGCCGATGCGTCGCTCGACCCCGGTTGCCACACCCCGCTCAATTCCAAAGAGTTCGCTCTCGATTAGGCTCGAGGGTAAAGCTGCGCAATTAACCGCGACAAACGGACCACGCGCTCGTCGACTGGTGTGGTGTAATGAAGCGCCCGGGCGATCAACTCTTTACCAGTACCACTCTCACCGGTGATCAAGACCTCCACAGAGCTATCGCGCAGTTGCTCAATTAATTGCGCTACTTGGCGAATCAGGGGACTGTTTCCCAATAGTGGTTGCTGAGAATAACGCCCTTCTACTGCCTGCCACAAGTGTTCTCCATCAGTAATGCATCACGCTGCTTTTGCAGTCCGCCTACGAGTTGCGCTGTCTCGATGGCAATGGCAGCTTGGGCAGCCACGGCCTTCAGCATTTCTTCGTCTTCTGTGCTGAAGGTACCCTGCTGTCTGTTTAAGACTTGAAAGGCCCCTATGATCTCCCCTGCATGATTGCGGAGTGGCACAGCAAGGATATTGCGTGTTCGAAATCCTATGAGGGCATCTATGGCTGGGTAAAAGCGGGAATCCTGCCGCACATCGGGGACATTGATAGTGATTCCTGCTTGTACCACTGCCCCCGCAACCCCACGCCGGGCATCAAAGCGTAGCGGCTCGCTTTCGAGCGCCACGAGAGACCACAGTTCGTCGGTGGAGCGATCCCACAGAAAAACGCTCGCTCTCTCGGCTGCTACCAACCGAGCAACTTCTCGTGCCATGAGATCCAACAACCGCGGGAGATCGCGTTCCGCATTGAGCTGCTGACTTACTGACCCGGACATTGAAAGCTAAAGTTTTGCTCCTCGAAAGAAGCTTTGAATCAGGTGCGGTTTTCGCCGGACCCGCTTTATAGCATTGCGCAGTTCCACCTGAAGCTGCGCGATATTGAAGCAGCAGACATTACGCAGCTCGACCCCTTTGAGCTGTTGCCAGAGCCCCTCGCCGGGGTTCAGCTCCGGGGCATAGGCCGGCAGGCGCTCCAGATGCAGGCGCTGCGCCGCGCCGTTGACGAGGAAGTCGCGGATGACCCGACTGCGATGGATTGGTGCACCATCCCAAATGAGCACCACCCGGCCAGGCACCTCGCGTAGCAGGTGCTCGAGAAACCCGACGACGTCGTGAGAGTTGATGGGGTGGTCTTGGCTGGAGATGTAAAGCTTGCCCTCGGGCGAGATGGCCCCAATGGCCGAGAGGTGGTCGCGAGTGCACCACTCCCGCAAGATCGGGGTCTGACCCACCGGTGCGTAGGTGCGAACGACACTGGGCAAGGGATAAAAGCCCGATTCGTCTATGAAGAGGATGGTCTGCTCCTGCGCTTCTGCCCCTTTTTGATGGCGGGCCAGGTGTCTTCGCGCCAGCGGGTGATGGCCGCTTCGTCGCGTTGGCGGGCGCGGCGGGCGGGTTTTTGCGGACTCCACCGGATGGCTTGGCACAAGCGGCCGACGTGGCGCGGATGGTACGAAACACCAAATGTGAGTTGAATCACGGCCGCGATCCGGCCGCGAGTCCAGATTTGCCCTCGGAATCCGTAGGCTTCGGGGCCGCGTTCCAGCAATGCAGGCAGCTGCGTGAGTTGGTCGGTGGTCAGTCGCCGCGGGGCACCAGGTGCGGGGCGGTGTCGGAGGGCCTCCGCCCCTCCTTGCCGGGCACGCAGCATCCACTGGCTGACAGCGCCCTCGCTGACACCCAGTGCGTTGGCGATCTGCCGCTGGGACCAGCCCTGCTGCTTGAGGCGCCAGGCTTGGAGCCGACGGGCCTCTTTCCAATTGTGGGGTGTATGGTTCATGCATGGCAGTGTATCACAGCATCGTCCAAACTTTAGCTTTCAATGTCCAGGTCAGTAACTCACAGGAGGTGGCTATAAAGTCCGCGACACGAGCGGGAGAAAGATTATACGTTACGGGATCGATGTCACAGAAAAATGGGCTAGCTCCAAGACGTGCAATCACACCTGCTGTCGCAAAAAAGGTGAAGGGGGTGGTAATCACTTCATCGCCTGGTCCGACTTCCAAAGCCATGAGGGAGACCAAGAGTGCATCGGTGCCCGAGGACACTCCGATGCCGTAGCGACATGTCGAATACTCCGCAATGCGTTCCTCTAACTCGCTCACCCTTACCC
>JBKPHJ010000187.1:0-12602 GCA_046729835.1 Thermoproteota archaeon | reverse complement strand
TAAAGGAGAACATAATAATGCGTCGGCCTTGAGCAGAAAAAGTCTAAGGAAAGCCGATTCGCCTTCGGGCGATCAGGAGTTCGAATCTCCTCATCTGCGCCATTCATTTAAAATTGTTCCTTTCTAATTGTTTTTCGACGTTGTTTCTTTGGTAACTTTAGACTGTGTACTGATTTTATCCTTCTTTCTAGCTTTGAAATAAGATCCTTGGATGCAGTTATGGGATCATATGCAAAAGCCTTTGCATCTATGATACCATGGGCCGTCATTATCCTAGCCCTGATCGAGTATTTTCTAGTTTTATGCTTGTCTACGTAAATAGTGACTAGCTGAATGTTTTCTAATTTCCCCCCAATCTTTTCCACAAATCTAGTCATGTTTCTGTCTATTTCTCGTTTGTCATCATGACTTTCTGGATCTGCAATATGAATTAAAGTCGGGCCCCCGCGTTTTGGAACCAATAATTCCAAGGCGTCTTTAGGCGTCATTACTCCAATCGGTCTTTTGTTTCCAATAACTACAACTTCTTCGTACTTTCTTAAGTTAGCAGCTAAATCATCCATTCTAGTTCCCTGCTCGACGGAGTAAGCATTTCTCATTATATCTTTCGCTCTTACCTCTCGTATAACAGCCATAGTACCTACTCCGGGAGACTTGCTTGCTCTTTCTCTTGGCTTAGATATTATGTGAGCTATATCTAATATATTGATGATGCCTGTGAGAACGCCATATCCATTGATAGTGGGTAGACGAGAAATGTTATATCTTCTCATCTTGGAAAGTGCACTACCAAGAGTATTCTCTTCTTCGTGTACAATTGCACCACTCATTACTGAGTCTACTATTGAGTGACCAAAATCAGAATTTGATACTATATCCATCTCACTGACTATTCCTGCTAATTTGGAATTATTCTCAATGATGGGAAAAGCACGGTTTCCTGTACTCAGTATCATCTCTATAGCTCGTTCTACAGTATCTTGAGGATTTAGTGTGGGTGTTTTCAATATTAAATTCCTTAGCTTGGATTCAGGTTGGGCATTAACATTGAGAAACTCCTTTGCAAATACCATTCCCAAATAGTCATGGAGCTCATTCACCATGGGAATCTGGTTTATTCTATTTGTGTGCATCAAATTAAGAGCTCTAGACACTGTATCTTCAGGGGTTAAGGCAATTACATCCTCTACCATAATGTCATTTACTATCATTACGTTTTATGATGATCCTAATCATTACATTAAAAACCTTCCTCTAAGCATATCTTATCGACCAAATGATTAATAGACGAATTATTATAATTGTATCCATCATAATAGTACTTGTTAGCATAGTTACAATATACCTAGTTCCTTCTGACACTATTATCCCCATTCCTAATCCAAATGAAAAAAGTATACACACCAACAATACTCCGCCTCAGGGCGGTCTAAGCGTGGACTCTCCATGAAATTATGAGAGCAGCTGTCAAAGGTTTCGGAAGATCTATTTTATGATCGCTATGGCGGCAATCATGGAATAATGTTGGATTGTAGACACTTTTTTTACATTGCTATACCAGATCCTATTAGTCTCCATCTATCAGATATCCTTCTACTGATTGCTACTCTGCTATTAGGTAATAAACATACAGGTTTCTTTAGCTTTATTTCAATTTTTGATGAATCTTTAGTGTTTGTTACCGTCCCCAAAGTCGCCGCCGTACCTATATTCAATCTTAGGGGTTCCTTGATTTTAACCGGGTCTACCCTTACTAATTCTTGTGTCCCAACTGCAGTATCAAATAATTGAACCTCTATACTTATGGTATCAACATTTTCAGGCAATGTAGCTGGTTTTCCTACTACAGATCCAATAAGAGAATCACTCTTTATGAACGTAGGATCCAATCTAGTTCCTATTGCGACGAGGCCCCCGGGTCTAACGGATTCAACTAATCCAGCTCCGGTTCCTAGTGTAGAGATGGTTGATGTAATGGGTTCATATCTACTTCTTTTTTCGTCCAAGAATCCAGGTCTAATTTCAATTTCATCGCCTATAGAGAATTCCCCTTGAACAAGTGCTCCTCCTATGACACCACCTTTCACACGTTGTACGTGAATACCAGGCTTGTTAACATCAAAAGATCTCAATATATGCATTATCGGATTAGCACGTTTGTTTCTAATTGGATTCTTTAGTTTGGTTTCTATGGCCTCAATAAGAGCATCTACATTTGTTTTGTGTTGAGCAGATACAGGAATTATTGGAGCGTCGTCTGCAGTGCTGCCGCCTACGAATGTCTTAATCTGAGCATAATTGTCTAGAGCCTCTTCATATTCGATCAAATCTACTTTATTTTGAACGATCACTATTTCCTTTATCCCTAATACCTGCAAGGCTAGCAAGTGTTCTCTGGTTTGTGGTTGGGGAACTCTTTCGTTAGCGGCTATGACAAGTATTGCGCCGTCCATTAATGCCGATCCCGAAAGCATATTTGCCATCAGACTCTCGTGCCCTGGAGAGTCTACAAAACTAGCTACGCGCAATAGCTCTCCTGGTTTATCACAGTTCGAGCATATCGGATTAGAAGAATAACATTCAGGCGGTGGGCATTCTGGGCATTTGTAGAATGCTGCGTCTGCATAACCAACTTTAATGGTAATACCCCGCCTTAATTCTTCACTATGTGCACTAGTCCATACACCTGTAATCGCTTCAACTAGTGTAGTTTTTCCGTGATCAACATGGCCAGACGTTCCAATATTAATATTAGGTTGGTAACCATATTCTTTTATATACCAATCAGGAAGTGTTTCTTTCCAATGCAATGATCTTCGTGAATTGACTGGGAATATTAAGGTAATCACATGCTATTTGCAGAGGCAAAATGAATGCTTAGTGTTGTGCTTTAACAAGAAACAATAAAACTCCGCTTGGAGATTTGTGGATTCACATAAGAATATTGAAGAGAGCTACGAGAGAAATTGCTTCCAATTGGAGGATAGCTTGGTCTTAGATAGATCTTAATTTTTAAATATCTTGCATGAACTCTGTATGATGATTTATTGGTAACCATGAACATGATTAATGTCATAAGATCAGTACTTAAATGGTTCCGCCTCAGTTAAGATTTCGAACTGTCTGCTACAGACGATTCATTAGTTGATTTTTCTGGTAAAATTCCCTCAAGTAGTTTACAATTCAGCTGATAGATTTCCTCAGTAACCATACTGCCTCTGATTAGCTTCCTTATTCTAATGCCAGGATTGCGATTGCGCATTCCTATTCCTCTGGCAAGCAAGATATACTTTTTTACTCCTCCATGCAAGTCAGGTCTCATCGGAGTTCCTGATTTGTCACTGCCACCCGTAATTTGCATTTTACCACCATTGATACCAACAACATTTGAGTCAATAATATCTCCTATTTTTAATCCCAGGAGGGGTGATGCCACTTTATCCTTTAATTCTTGACTAATACTTTTTCCGTTGTTATCTGAGATGACAACTTTAAATTGCGCCAAGTACTACTTAGACTAAGCAATCCCTAGGCTTTAATTAACTTTTGGATACGATTTTTGTCCAAATTCTAAATAGTTCGTAGTCTAAAGTTTGCTAAATAGTTTCATTTGAGATCTAAAATATAGCATAGTCATTCGGCTAGAAACCTCCCCTGTTCAAATTCGCCTGAAAATCATCTGACATGTTTTGAGCTTTTCCCTTCATAATTTCAAGATATGAATCGTATGAAGAAGTAAAGCCACAATGGTTACAATCAACTTTTCTCATTTCATCATCAACTTCCGCCTCATTTCCACATTCTGGGCACTTTGCTTTCAATGAATTCATATACAACACAGAAATTTATAACTGTATTATTGTTATTATTATTTATTCAGATCGAAGATTCAAAACAAATTCGGAATTTTTGCCCGAAACCCATCTTGAAAAAAATTGCGGAGATTTAAAAGCGTATTCTACAGAAATGCGACTAGTTCTAAAATACAATGATTTTTGGCACAAGATTCTAAAGAATGAACCAGACCTAATTGTCTAATTTGATATGCTTATTAGTAATTCTTACAGATGTAGCTCACTATCAATGATTCCCATAAACAAACCTTGGATAAGTGAAGAGGAAAAGAAGGAACTGATATCGGTTCTTGATGAAGGGGTTCTTACATCGCCGGCAATGGAAGGAGGGAAAAGAGTTCAGGAGTTCGAATCTCTCCTTAAGAGCTATTTAAACATCAAACATGTGATTGCTGTCAATTCTGGGACATCAGCACTGTTAGCTGCGTTATTAGCATTAGGACTGAAGAAAGGAGATGAAGTACTGCTGCCTTCATTTACATTTGTTGCTTCCGCTAATTCTGTTGTGGCTGCGGGAGGTATTCCAATATTTGTTGACATAAACATGAGAGACTATACTATTGATATTAGAGATCTGCAGACTAAGATTACAAAGAGAAGCAAAGCTATCATGCCAGTTCATCTTTATGGTCATCCGGCCGATATGGACGAGATTCTGGAATTAGCAAATAGCAATTCACTGGAAATAATAGAAGACGCATGTCAGTCTCTGGGATCGAGGTACAGGAAGAGGCAAACGGGAACGATAGGTTCGATAGGTTGTTTCAGTATGTATGCCAGCAAAGTCCTCACTTCTGGTGAAGGTGGTGCGATCACAACCGAAGATGATGAGATGGCTGACAGATTGAAAATGATACGCAACCATGGAATGGTAGAAGGTTACGACACCAAAGTTTTTGGTCTTAATTTACGACTTCCCGAGATAAGCGCCGCAATCGCCAAGGTGCAAATGAAGAAACTGAACCTCATGTTGGACAAGAGAAAAAATAACGCAAACTTGTTAACCGACATACTAAATCATCTCGACATTGACGGATTGAAAACGCCAAATGAACCAGAGGATGGCCATAAGAATTTTAATTGGTATCTTTATACTGTGGCCTTAGACAATAATACAACAGAAGACGGGCTTCATGGTCATGTTACATTGAACCATGAAAGTACTAGGGACTTGGTCAAGGACAAGATGACGAAGGTTGACAATATTGGTGTGGCTGTGTATTACGATCCACCTGTTCACAGAACACCATACTATCATGATCTAATAAAATCACATGATCGCCTGTTCGGCGGGATTCCTAGTAATTTGACTACTACTGAGTGGGCTAGTAAGCATGTTCTCTCTCTTCCTGTACACCCTCTTCTTGTTGAAGAGGATATTGAACACATAGCAAAAGGTTTGAAATCGGCTACCGAGAATATCTAAACACATAGCTACCTACTATAAGCCACATAAATCTTAATATCCGAGCAATCAATGTTTTGTATTGCGTCTTGTAATTTATACCGGTAAAGGGGGAACAGGAAAAACTGTAAGTGCCTGTTCAACTGCACTAAGATTATCTGATCAGAGATATAGAACGTTACTAATTTCTTCTGATCCAGCTCATACTTTGAGTGATGCCTTGATGGTTGGCGAGATACGGGGAAAACCCACAAGGATTTCGCCTGATCTGTACGCAGCACAAATAGATCCCGTCGCAGAGATGGATTCATATTTCAACACCATGTATTCGTATTTTGCATCATATTTTCTATCCAAGGGAATGAATAATACTCTTTCGTACGAGTTGGCCATGTTGCCAGGAATGACTCAACTATTCTCTCTGCTCAAAATTGAGGAGGCTGTAAGAACTAAAGAGTTTGATGTGATAATTCTTGACATGCCAGCATCAGGAGAAGCCTTGCGATACCTATATTTTCCAAAACTTATCGGGAGCATCAGCATGAAACTCTCAGGTCTTGCAGGACTTATCAGCGGATTTGGCCAAATATTCAGGTCATATTCTTTATTGCCGCCTCCTTCAGGCGAGCTAATCAAGATAGAAGCAGATTTGCTTCGCAGATTGGAAGAACTTTCGAAGCTAATTTTTAATCCTGAAATAACCAGCATTAGGTTAGTAGCAAACGCGGATACATTTAGCATAGAAAACGCAAAGAGAGCATTGATGTCTGCCAATCTATTTGGTATTAATGTAGATATGGTTATAATCAACAAGATTATGCCTCAATCCTATAGTAAAGACAGCTTCTTTGTGAATTGGGCAGATCTTCAAAATACTAAAGTGACAGAGGCCAAATCTAACTTTTATCCATTACCGGTTATGGAGATTCCTCTTTATAGAGAAGAATTAAGAGGTATTGATATGCTCAGGCAAAACGCTCAGGTTTTATTTGGAGATCAAGATGCTAGCCAGATTTTCTATAGTGGAAAAGTATTTGAATTTACTAGTGATAGCTATGGCCTCACGTTAAAACTGAAGGTTCCTTTTACTCAGAACGAAGACATTCTAGTCGAACGTGTTTCAGACCAAGTTACTGTCAAGCTGGCCACTGACATAGGCCACATTGTAAATGTTATTCCATTGCCTGCCGTTACCATGGGAATGAAGCTCAAGAAAGCAGAGCTAGTTGATAGTGAATTAGCAATTTCTTTTGAGAGTTCTAGCTAATAGGAAACAAAGTTAAATCAAAATGTGATGAATGTTACAGATTATGTAATTTTATATCCGAATCTCCGAGATGAATCTTTCCTTACCTATACATACTACATATGTTAAATCCTGATAATAATCCATGAATAAGGTTTCCTCATTTTTAGCAATAATAACATGCACCATCTGTTTGATCGGTATCCATAATATTTCTGAGCGTGTATTTGTGAGGGCTCAAGATTCTAGTATTGAACACTCGCCGATAAAGAGTCTGCCTATCATAAATCAAGATGGTCTATCAGAACAGGATACCTATGATATAATTTCATTTAAAATAAAGGGGATAGACTATTCCACCAAAATTGCGCAAATATTAGTTACTATAGATGGTAAAACTTTTGCTAAAAATTTCGATCCAATATCCTTACTTGACCCTCAAGATGATGGAAATGGTGTCATACAATTTGAAATGCTAATTCCTAAAGATGCTATGAAACCAGGAAGCACATACACATCATGTATTAAGGTTTTAGAGGACACAGATAATTATGGTACTGATCTAGCCTGCCAAACGGGTTCAACGGATGCTATACATGCATTATCAGGTGAAAACCCACAGATCTATCTAAAACTATGATTGAAAGATTTGTGTTTCCGGATTCAGCGATCCGTCACGTCATTTAGATAACATAACACGGTATCTTGAGTCGACTGTATTTATGAAGCCCAAGTTTTATTGCAATTGGTCCCTTGCATGAAGTACCTGAAATCTAATATCATGTTATCCGCTCTAGACGTACCAATGGAAGTATATCATTTCATATTCGGTTGGTTAATTCGTTATATTCCAATCTGATCTCGATATTATTAAACCAAATATATATATTGTTCAAAAATTTAATAAATATTAATAGCGGATGACAATTGTCAGTATATCCTTAAATGACGAGATCCTGAATGAAATGGATAAATTACAAAAATCACTTGGATTTAGCGGACGTTCGGAGATAGTTAGAGCAGGTATCAGGGGCATGATAACGGAGGAGAGGTCGAGACAGGACCTGGTCGGATACATACACGCGATACTTTTGGTTATTCATAATGAGGCCTCCGATGATGAAATTAGTAACCTAAGACATGCTTACGATGAACTAATAGCAACTCATTTACACAGTAAAATAGACAGAGATAGATGTCTTGAGATATTCTTGTTGAGAGGCGATGCGAAACCAATGAGAGACATGACAAAAAAATTCCAATCAAACAAGAAGATGGATAACGTTCAATTGATAGCAATGTAGACGTCTTTGTTAGATATTTCATCCTCAATTCAGATTGAGTAGCCATCTAATACAAGTATGAGATTTTGCGTCTAAATTACTCGCTTGTGTGGTATACACGAAGCATCCATATATCTTGCTTTAAGCTGTATTGGAAAGGTTACTGATAGGTTACTGATATTTAGGTCTCCATTTATTGATTTTAGGTTGGTATAACAAGGCATACATCAACATTCTGAACTGTTGACGATTTCAAATATAATCCGAATGAACGGCGTTGTTTCTAGATCATCGATTTTTGTTCATCTAATTGGACTGGTGGTATGGGCCTTAGGGCTATTTATAGCTGGACGTCTTACCAACACGACCAATTATCGATAGTTACAGATATCCTAATCGTTTATCGCATCGTTTGGATGATGACCCTATTATTGGTAGTTTGTACATATCGAAATATCCTATCAACTTTTTGAAGGTCTCATTCCCTACATACAAGTTGCTGCAGAAGCACATTACGGCCATGAAACCGTAAAGTCAAGTCAAGGACCTCTGGAAGGGCAAATTAATAATAGTATTTAATTGAGAATATTAAAATTATTAATAACACTTATATTCTTATTAGCGATATTTTAATGCATGATTATCACCCCTCACGTTATTCTTATCACTGTATTCCAATCTGTTGTATCAGTTAATTCCTCGATATATGCATCAGAAGATGGCACAGCAATTAAGAATTTTATCTCCAAATCATCTATTACGTCTTCTTGTAATATAATAGAACCAGTATCATCACCACAATCTTCAAAACTAAACCTGATTGTCTCATTCTTTCTAAAACAACAACACGTCTCTAACCCGCAAGTAGGTCTAGAATGTTCAGCCTAGATTCAATCACTACCATAGTGGAAATAAATCATCTGTCTTATCGGTACGATTCCTCCTTTCTTTCCTTAGACGACATTTCATTCAGAATGAAGCACGCCGACCTGTTGGGGATAATAGGTCCCAACGGTGCAGGAAAGACTACACTTTTCAATTGCATGCTTGGAATTCTGACGGATTATAAAGGAACCATCAAGCTTTTTGGGAAAGAAGTCCTCAAGAATAAAAGAATATTGCTCGGAAATGTGGGGTACGTTCCACAGCAGACATCAGTAGAACAAAGCTTTCCTGCGAACGTAGGGGAAATTATCTCCTTCGGATTACTCGGATCCCTTAAGAAGGTCAGTCGAAGTTATGCAAAGGACCAAGTGGATAAGGCAATTCATGCTGTAGGGCTAAGCGATAGGAAGAATATAAGATTCAGCGAACTGTCTGGGGGACAACAACAAAGAGTTCTAATTGCGAAGGCACTAGTGCATAATCCCAAATTGCTAATCCTCGATGAACCTACGAGCGGCATCGACCAAGATACACAAGACAAGTTTTATGACCTCATTCGGAGATTAAACACAGAAGAAAAAATATCTATAATTTTGTCTTCGCATGATTTGGATGCTGTGAATAAGCTCGCAAATAAAGTTGCTTGTATAAATAGAAAAATGTTTTTTCATGGGGATGCCAAAGAGTTCTTTGGAAATGATACCATGCTTAAGACATACTATGAATCTGCGATGCAGGCGCATCTAAAACTCCATCAATTCAATACCAAGTCCAATCCCCGATACGATATTTCAACATAAAAAGCAAGGTAGTGAAGAGACCTGATTATCCTGGAAATATTGGAGTTCGGATTTATGCAGCGTGCCTTAATAGCAGGCATTGCCGTAGCTGCTATATGTTCGGTGATCGGTCTCTTTCTGGTACTTAGAAAGCATTCTTTGTTTGGAGATGCGATGTCACATGTAGCATTTGGAGGATTATCAATCGGACTATTTCTTAACCTGTATCCCATCTGGACGGCATTTGCTTTTACTTTATTTGCAGCATTGGGTATCACTAAGTTGACAGATTCAATCAAAATACCTCCAGATTCTTCTGTGGCGGTCTTGCTTTCATCGGGATTAGCCGTTGGAATAGTACTAATAAGTCTCTCAGGAGGATTTTCTCTTGAACTTTTTAGCTTCCTATTTGGAAGTATCTTGCTTACCAGTACTCAAGATACCATTACTATCGTATTGCTGAGCATTGCGATTCTCTCGCTTATGGCAATAATGTATAGGCGGCTCATGTATGTTACATTTGATTATAAGCAAGCTGTTGTCAGCGGGATCAATGTTAAGCTCATTAATTACGCTTTCATCATGCTTGCTGCGATTACCGTAGTTACATCAATTCGGTTAGTAGGTGTCCTCTTGATATCTGCACTAATTGTTCTGCCCAACATAACCGCAATACTTTTTGGAAAGGGCTTTAAGAGGACTGCCATGCTTTCTGCATGTATAGCCATTGTGTCAGTTGTGTCTGGAATTATCATTTCGTACGTTGTTAATGTTCCTCCTGCAGGGGCTATAGTACTTATGAACGTAGGCATGTTTCTATGCACTATCTTGTCACGGAATATTATCAAGTCTATTCGATTCGAAAGGATAGCTCAACCAAATTTTCAGAATTCATCTCACTGAATGTGAAATTCATCATTTAATCAATAACAAAGATATCTGGATGTTCAGGTTTTTTTTACCCAGGTGTTATAACAATTCTGTGATAGGAGATGTTAAGAAGAATATCTGGATATGCCACGACCTGAGATAGGTAGGATTCTCGAGGCCTAGAATCGTACCGGTGATATAGTGCTTGGCCCTAACCATTTGTAATGAAGACACGTTACTTCAAAATACGGAAAGTTTGGATTGCAAACTAGTCCAGCAATAATTTAATTTATCGGGACAAGTCTACAGCGAGTGGAGGCGTCAACCTGTGAGCAAGTGGTGAAAACAAGAACGTTTGCCTGTGTGGCAGGCTGGATTTTCGGATTCCACAATATACAAAACTGCGTCCAGATCACAGTCCATAAGTATTTCTTTAACGGGTTGAATATTTCCAGATTCTTCCCCTTTCATCCAAAGCTTATTCTTAGACGTGCTCCAGAACCATGCATTACCCGTCAAAGTGGTTTTTTTTATAGCCTCGTGATTCGCATAGGCCAGCATAAGTACGTCCTTAGTCTTGAGATCTTGTACCACGACAGGGATTAATCCATTTCTTTTTTCGAAATTGATAGTATTCAGCGATCTGCCTTCCATGCATCAATATACCCTGATATAAATTAAAGCAATTGATAATAAATAAATAACTTCCGATAATATCAGATACCGACCGACACTCAATACTTGGCCTGATCATTAGATTATGTTCATGTGAGTAATAGCTGGCCATGAAGCTCGATATCGGGCATGAGGTAAGGATGTGATTATAATAGGTGAAATCATACTCTCAAACGTGATCTCTACTTTCTCCTGAAGTCAATTTTTATCAAGATGATTCGTTCATGGATCACATTTTATGAAAAAATGAGTCTAGAGACTGAGTCGAGAGGCTTTTGTTCAGGCTTATTTATGTAAGATTATTATCAAATGCAGGAGGCCATTTAATAGTTATTATTATTTTAAATTTAAATTATTAACAGATATTAGGTGATTTACGTCGTAAGATACAAATTTACAAAATGTAATTCATGGCTCAAAAGATTCCGCATATGGTTTAAATAAGATGTAACTCGAATAATCACAGATAGAGTATGCCAATTGATCCAGACTTTCCAAAGAATCATCAAGTGATAGGTAAACATATTCTCGGAGATGGTGAGCAATACCACTATGTGTGGGGACCAGGAAAACCTCAAGAAGCTGCAGAAAACGAGGATGTGAAGTCAGCATATACGGCAAGAGGAGAAGAAATAGTACCGGTAGGTGTACACGGAACTATGGTAGCTGTTGACTGGGATTCCTGTATAGCCGATGGTGCATGTATTGAGGCCTGTCCAGTACAAGTTTTTCAATGGTACAGAACAGAGAATGATGTCCCTGCTGCACAGATGGCTAATTTTACTAGTAATGGAACAGGAAGTAGCGTAAAGGAAGAACGAAAAGACTATACTGACAAAGCTGACCCGATTAGAGAGCATGACTGCATTTGGTGCATGGCATGCGTTTCGGTGTGTCCACCACAAGCAGTAAAAGTAGATCAGTCCAATTTAGAATTTCATGAAAAGGCGTCAGGAACATTTAATGAATCCCTTTCTAAGGGTAGTGCACCACCGCCACATGCACACTAAACCTTCAATTTTTTGCTCAGCTTCGTATTATTGAGATCACGCGAGCCACCTGCATACAAGAATTCTCGTAAAGATATCCACAGGTTGGACCCACTTTGATTGTGATGTGATAAAAAAGATGCATTTCCAACTTTTAAGATTCCCCAATTAGGTGATCTAAATGATAGTAATATCAATCGATCTACATGATTTTGATAAATGATTCTTACATGGGTATGTTCATGCCACCTGACATTCAGAGCAGGGTACTTGATTTTGTAGATGGTAACTTGCCTTTTCCGTTTATCCGTGAAGACGAATTAGTAGGAATTTTCTTTCTCTTTGGTAAAGATAATAAGGTATCTAGTGAGGTTGAGATTTTGAGCGCCAAGGATCTAGCACGCAAGGGAATGGATCAGATAACAAGAGAGGTCAGGTTGTGTCATAATATGTCAAATCGTAGTGTCGTTGAATTTATTAAGGAAAACTATACCCGTAGAGTCTTGCAGATATCAGTTGAATTAAATAATTCGTTGAATAAAGGCGATTTCAACATAAGGAAGAGAATTTCCGGAGATCCAACCATATTGATGAACTGCTTTGCGCAACATATTGC
>JBKPHJ010000186.1:0-6964 GCA_046729835.1 Thermoproteota archaeon | reverse complement strand
TTAGCCTCTGATTTACAGAAATTGATTACCTTTTATAAAGATGTACTTGGAATGAAAGTAAAGCATGAATCAGAAGACTGGGTCGAGCTAACTACAAAGGAAGGTTCTACTAGACTTGCATTACATTTATCACAAAAGCGGCTAAGAGATCCAAAACAAGCGGAGCAAACAGCGGCAGCAGTGAAAATCCGTACAATGTTATTAGGATTCAATGTAAGTGATCTAGAAAATGTCTGTAAAGATTTGGAAAGTAAAGGAGTCAAGTTTTACAAAAGACTAAGGATAGAATCATTTGGTAAGCATGCAATTATAGAAGATCCAGAAGGCAATCTTATCTCTATGGCTGAAATAGAAGCTGAAGACGCATATACACAAATTTCATACTATCATGGATTTGCACCAGAGTGAAACGGGAAAATGTCGTACCATAGATTATAGAATGTTCTAAGGTTTAAGTTATGCTACCGTCCTTTTGTTATGTTTTTACTGCATTCGTACGCTTTTTTGATTAGAGGTCAACCCCTAATATACCACATTCGTTACTCTACCCTACCTAATCAGATAGCCTTTATGCTATTCGCAGACATCCTTAATTCTTGTGCAATCTCTTTGTACGTTTTGCCATTTTCGTATAGACTTATGCCTAGGGCTTCTCCTCGCTTTCTATCTGATGTTATCATAATACATATCTTTGAATAGATATCGCAGCCTTGAACTATATATAGCTCTTGCTAACTTGTGTTATCATCTTGTTATTCTTGATACAGATATGTTATACCTTACTATCCCTTGATTCCAATTGCTACTTATTCAAACTCAATTTGGCGGCAAATAAGACCTTAATACATAAGCGGGTCTGAGATGCGATTATTCGATGCGTTCAGTCCTATATCAGCCATTTTTTTAATGATGGGCCTCGCCATACCTTCTACCTATTTCAAAAGCATTGGTTATAATAGTCCGATAGCGCTCAATGTGCTCGGGGTTAAAGTTTGGATCATTTTCCTCACTTCTGGCTTGCGAGAACCAGCCGCACCATAAGGCGCCCATGATAGCAGTTGTCAAGAATCGGTGCGCATTATCGGCAGTTGGTCCGTACGGATAGTCATGAACTACTTGATTAACAAGTCTATCGTATGTCTCGCCGGTAGGTCTGAACTGTCTTATCAATCTGTCATTCACCCAATTAATGATCTCCTCAGTATGATTGTTCAGATAATTCTCCAATAGTACATCATCGGCATCCGCGGCAGCCATATGTCTTAATATATTCTCTCCACGTGCTCTATTTATTTTCTCTGTACTCCTTCGGTTCTCTAATTCACATAATGCATATTTAGACACACAAACTCGAAGGAATCCATAATGACCTCGGCTTAACCACATAATCATAAAGATGCGTAATGAAATCAATAATATCAATGCATCAACGTAAACAAGAAGATAGTCAAGAACTATCCAACAGATTTTGAGGTCGACCTAGTTAGCATTCTACAAAAGAACAATCCATCTGTCTGGCATTAAGAATTACGAATAGCTAAACCCAAATATACAATATCACTTTATCCTATAACATGGCAGCAGTGGATGAAGACGAAAAGGAGATACCACAAGAGGAACAACTAATAGAAGAGACGGAAGCAGTTGACGAAGAAGAAGAAGAAGACGACGTAGAGCAGGAAGAGAACTAACAGTTCCTGGTTAAGGGAAATAATTTAAAACTTAATGAGATGAGACGATATTATCGCTCCATCACAACTCATATTCAATGTATGACCCTCTATGTAGATTATTAAAGATCATTGATAATCTTCATCCCTTCCTCAGCGGAAAATGCTTTCAAAATTTAGGTTCTCACATTTCCGGCTGACCCAACCTTGAGCATCAGCGACATTACTGCTTCATCATTTGGCACTTCTATAAGTATTACCACATCATATTTAGCGCTATGTTTTAGGCTGATTGGAGGTTCTATACTTTCAGTGAATAGAATGTTCGGAAATAGAGTTTGAAATTATATGATAGTATTAGGTTATTGGACCTCTCAAGAACAATATCGTATGCAAGATCTGCTGGAGTTTGTAGCCGAAGCGGAAAGGGGTGGATTTACATCCACTTTTACCAGTGATCACTTTCATCCATGGTGGCATGACAATGGATTTGGTAATTTCACATGGGCCTGGTTAGCAGTTGCTGCTGAACGTACTAAGAAAATGAGATTTACCACCGGAATTACAGCTGCTGTCTATCGCTATAATCCAGGCATTATAGCACAGGCCTTTGCATCTCTAGATGTACTGTACCCCGGTCGCATAGGACTTGGTATTGGGACTGGGGAGGCAATGAATGAAGTACCTCTTGGCTTTGACTGGCCAGAAGCAAATGTCAGACTCGACAGGACAAAGGAAGCAGTCCAAATAATAAACAAGCTCTGGAAGAAAGAGTATCGAAAGCATACAGCACTGACAACCACAACAACCACAACAATCACAACAACAACAACAACAGCAACCAATAATGAAAAGGGTCACAAAGATGGAGATGATGATGATGGTTGCACTGATGAAGGTTTTGTAAATTTTGACGGCAAGTACTTCAGATTGAAGAATGCTAAGCTCTATACACCACCGGCTACGGTTATCCCAGTGTATATGGCTGCGTCAGGATCAGATGCAATTCAGATAGCTGCAAAGTATACTGATGGGCTGATTTCCACAGCAAAACCAGATAATGCAAAGGAAACTTTTAATCTATTTGATAAGACTGCAATTCAGGAAGGAAAAGATCCTGGAACGCTGGAAAAAATAGCCAAACCAAAGATCTCGTATTCTGAAGATTATGATGCAGCTGTTAGGTCATGTGACTTTTGGAGATCTTCTCTTATAGAAGACGCATTCGATCTAGACATAAACGATCCAAGAGTGTTGCAAGATAAAGCAAAACAAGAAGTATCAGATGACAAGTTGAAAAAGGCGATACTTATCGTTACTAAGATAGATGATTTAATTAAACCTATTCAAGAATATTTTGCATGCGGCTTTACTCAAGTATATACGCATAGTACAAGTCCAAATGAAAAAGAATTTATACAAAAGTTTACTAAGGGTGTCCTTCCTTATTTTAAAGATAAATATAATTAGTAAATGTCTGAGTTATCTATTAAATAACAAGTTGAGCTGGTGTATAGCTTCATACACACGTTTGATTTGTAATCCTTATTACAGTCGTATTCTTATATATTTGCATTCTTACGAGTTAATCGTTTTAAATTATATTAAATTATATTAATAACAACCCAGATCTCTGAATTTGTCATTCTCTTTTTTTAGTACTTTTGGTCGATGATGGATTAGCTAGACTCGCCTTCAAAGCAGATATCAAATCCTGTGTCTGTTTCGGTTCTTTTGTTGCCTGTTTTATCAAGTGTGTCTTGCCCTTTGTTTTTGCATTGATCAATTTTTCTAGTTCCTCTGTGTATTCGTCATTATAACATGAAATATCAAAGTCTTTGCTTGTTAGGTTTTCAACCAATAATTGCCCTAACGATCTTTCTTTTTCATCTATTGAAGGAACCTTCGCCTCAGATATTTCCCTAATATCTTCCAGAGGCTTTATTTCGCTTGTATAATGCAGAGTGTGCAGAACAAGCCCTCTTTGATACGCTCTAATAGCAACTAAATGTTCTCTCTCACTCCTTAGCACTATCTTTCCTAGAAGAATTTCTTACTTTTCTTCTTCCTCCCTTATTTGCTGTTGAGTCAGGAGCTATATAGTAACTCTTCTCTATGAACAATGGATCGAGCTCCTGTACTTCAACAAATTCTTTGATATCTATAGTTCTTGAACTTTGGATAGCTATCTTGTCTAAGTCTTGCTTTCCAATTACCACGTATTGATCTTTAGCTATTTCGTATCCTTTTTGTATTTCCGAGTATGGTACTTCCCTTTCTTCAACTGGACACCATTTTTTATATCGTATCCTATGCCCTTTGGCATCAAGCTGATTAAATGAGAAATCCTTTGAAGTGTCCGTTGAAGTATAGAGCTTGACAGGAATATTGACTAATCCGAAAGAAATGTTGCCGCTCCAAACTGTGGAAATCAATAGTGATCAATTGAACTTGAGTAATAAGTATAATAACTTCAGCTAAATATAGTTGGAGAATCAGATTACGTTAGAACACTGTGTAAAAATGAGTGGATAAAATCCTATTCCTTAGCTTAACATCGATACACGTTGAAGCAGAAACTAGACCAACTTGCTAATGATAAAATAATCATAAAACATCATTATACATTTCCTAATTATAGGGGCAAATACACAGGTATGACTTCTACTTATTGAATTGGGCTTAACACATGAAATTAATTCCATTCAGATTGAAAGCAGCAAAAGAGAATATATAATCATAAGAATAAGAAAACCCATAATAGACTTACCTTATAAACATCTTTACAACAGTGAGTTTAGAGAAAGTTTAGAGAACTGCGTAGTACTAATATTGTTCTTTCTGTAACTTTGTGACAGATTGATCTCTCTGTTCGTAGAAGTAATGTAATCACATATAGTTGCAGCATTATTCTCTGATATGTTCTTAAGTCGATTCCAAAAAAAGCGTTGTAAACCTTCCGTAATTTCTTCGATCCTTCTATCAAGTCCTAGAAACCCGTTATCGTTATTATTAATATCTCGAAAATCTGCTGTTGATGTCGTTATACTCAAACGAATTAATCGTTCTAAATAACTGTCAATCGTGTATACAACTACGCATACCATTCCTATTTATATGAAAGCAAATCTGAATTAAAAGTAGGAAGATGCTATATGACAACCTTAGAACAACGAAAAAGCATACTTAATTTATACAATTCTGGTATAACTCCAGATATAATAGCGCTTGAGATGGATTTAAGTCAAGAAGATATCATGGATATAATAAATGAAGATGTAATGAATCAAAAATCAGAAACAAAAACGACATCTTCGAAAAAACAATCAGACATGCCGTTGCTAAGCAGCATTTATCTTGATACTGTAGTCAATATAGATCTGGCCATCAAACATGCACAACATCGAGTATGGCAAGTTTTGAAGATAAAGCCAGATTTTGATATATCAATGGAAGAAACTCAAAATATTTTACAAAGTTATGCCGGTTCAAAAGGTACATTTGTAATTTTATATATCGATCTTGTTGAATCTACCAGATTATCAATGATACTCTCAGTCGATAGTCTTACTACAATAATTCGAGCATTTACTCAGGAAATGTCTATGATGATAGAAGCCTATGGAGGATATGTATTAAAATATATTGGTGATGCTATTTTGGCATTTTTCGTGGTCACAGAATATGATAAAGAAAAGAAACAGGAAAACAATGTGTATTTACCATGCATAAATGCTGTAAATGCTGCATGTTCAATGATCAGAGTTGTTTGCAATGGCATTAATCCAATATTAAATCAATATGATTATCCTGAGTTACGAGTCCGAATTGGTGTAGATGTCGGAGAAAGTGCGGTAGTACAGTATGGTTGGGATACACATTCCAAAAATGGAAATATAGTACTAAAAGAAGCTCATCTTGATGTATTAGGATATACTGTTAATATTGCAACAAAAATGATTTCCATGGCAAAACCTGATCACATTGTGATAGGACAGATGGTCTATGATTTATTAGATGAAAAACTAAAACATGGATTTAGATTATTACCTATAAGTACAGAGATGTGGAATTATGTAAGTGATTATACAGACGGAAAAATCTATAACCTTTATGAAAGTATAATGTAGTCAATAATACTAATTTATATAGAGGTGTATATTATTCTATATGTCTTGCTAAAACATGTTTCTGTAGGAAGCCAAAACCAAGAAAATATTATATCTATGATTCAAGACCAGAACACTTATGTAATTGACACTGACACCAAGACAAACCTGGTAATAAAGGGATTAAGCAAGGAAATTTCTAATGGTCTTCTTAGTATATCCAAGAAGAATTCGTCTGTCATAATAGACTATATATCAGCAATGAATACTGAAATCAATCTTTCTGATAATTATAGAAAGGATAATATACGTATATTATATTCATTTTCAAGACATGTAAAAAATAAGCCATTTAGATCGATGACACGAGAGGAGGTCATTTCATTTCTGAATTCCGTACGGAAACCTGAGTCCTTGGATCCTTTGCATAAATGGATTGGAACTTATAACCAATATCGAGTATATTTGATAAGGTTCTTCAAATGGTTGTGCTTTCCTGATAAAGAGCAAAACAAGAGGTCTAAGCCTCCGGTTGTGAATAATATCCCTGCATTAAGAAGGAAGGAAAAATCAATCTATAAGCCATCTGATTTATGGACAGAGGAAGATGATTTCATCTTTCTCAAATATTGTCCTCGCAAAAGGGATAAATGTTATCATGCAATGTCCTGGGATACCAGCTGCAGACCCCATGAACTCTTGAAGCTTCGAATAAGAGATGTATCCTTTAAGACATATGGGAATAAGCAATATGCAGAGGTATTTGTAAATGGGAAGACGGGTACCAGACATATACCATTAATCGATTCTATTCCTTATCTCAAAGATTATCTGAACAATGAGCATCCTCAGCCAGGAAATCCTAACACAATTCTTGTGTGTGGTTATGGAAAAAGCATCAACGTGGTATTAAAAAGTCAAAGTTTGAATGCGATTTACAAGCGCTACAAAAATTGTTTCTTTCCAAGACTACTGGAAAACCCAAGAGTACCCCAGGAAGATAAAGTAAGGATTCAAGAACTTATTAAGAAACCTTGGAATCCATATATCAGAAGGCATAGTGCGTTAACACAGAAAAGTAAGCTACTCAAAGAACATACTCTTAGACAATATGCAGGTTGGACTCAGAATTCTAATGTTCCACAGCGCTACATAAATTACTTTGGTAATGAGGCAAGTGAAAGC
>JBKPHJ010000185.1:0-3265 GCA_046729835.1 Thermoproteota archaeon | reverse complement strand
AATGCATATTCTCTTTTTATGTATGCGGTGAGATCCCAAGTCACAAGAGATTATTATCTTAGGCGTTTGCGGATTTTCCTTAATTATACTAGTTTACTTCCAGAAGGAACGATGGAAGAAAGGTGCAATCTATTTGCATCATATGATTTAGGGCTACAAAACAGCATTTTTTATGACAGAGAAAGGCTATTGGCAAGCAGATACACTAAATGTTTTATGAACACTCTAATGATGACAGCAGCCAATTGGCCGTTGTTAGCGAAGAAGACAATACTATAGGATCAGCGGTACCTGAAAAAATATACTACCAAAGTTTACTACATAGATTTGCTTCAATTTTCATCCTGGATACTAAATCTAGACTTCTCTTACAGAAAAGAGCATTCAACAAAAGCAGGCATGCAGGTCTTTTTTCTGAATCAGTCAGTGCTCAAGTAGCATATACTGAAAATTACATTGATGCTGCTCGGAGAAGAATTAATGAGGAGTTAGGACTCATTCTGGAGAAGCATTATACTTCTAGCACTAGTCGTTTAACACAGGTATGCAAAATGTATGTAGATGCAAAGGATGAGGACTATAACTACGGCTTCCTTGGCAGTATTGCTAGCAATTGCTGGAGAAAAAATGCATTTGTTACAATAAATGAATGCATATTAGATCATGATAGGATTGATCGTCTGTCAATAAATCCATATGAGATATCGAATGTTTATTTGCTGTCTCTCGATAAAGTAGTTGAGTTTTTTAACTCAAGTCCCAGCCTGTTTGTACCCGGTTTTGGATTTACATTGAAAGCATACCTTAACTACTATTATAGTAAAACGTAATAATGCAGAGATATTTAGTTATTTGGTTTCTTTCCCAGAATCTATAAGCATGAGTATGTATTCTTTCGGAGTAATTTCCATACCTTGTTTAGCTTTGTAGTTACTGCAGATTTCCAATATCCCTTGATATCTGTCTTCATCTAATGTAATATCTATCCGATGTTGCTGCTCATCCTTTTTGCTAGTCATCCAATCCTGATGCTCTTTTAGTATATGTATAGAACTCTGATATTTCGAGTTATCATAATCGAGTTGTAGTTGTTGGTGGGGCAATCAATCTATACCTGTCTATTAATGCCTCTTTTCTCTTCTTGTGTTTGTGCTTATAAGGAGTAGAAAGTTCTGACATTGGTAACATACTCTTTCTTAGTCTCTTGTAAATCTCAATAATAATACCAGGAGTTAGCTGTTCAATTGTAGTATTCTTCAGATCTTCGAATCTACCTGGTTGATTAATCTCTCTAAACTCACTTCGCTTTAATGCAGCATATACTGTGCTGGACAGGAATTTCTGTCCTGCATTGTTTATTTCTAAAGCAATCGAATGGGGGATTGAAGATCCTAAAGATAAACCAATCGAAAAAGTCAGAGAAATTAGAGATGAGAAAGAGAGGAGAATCAAGGAACTTGCAGCAGACGTTTCTGTCGCTGAAGAAGATAGCAAATAAATTTACATCAAATCAAAAAAGTTCATTGTAGAGGTAAAAGGTACATTTATTGTAGTCATTTTGGCTACAGGAGCAGTAGTAATTGATGCCAAATTCCATGGAGATTTGGGTATACCCTTTATTGCATTTCTGCCTTTCATAGGGGTAACAGTAGGAGTGTACCTATTTCATGCTCAGGACTTTGTTGCTCTGCCTAGTAACAAAAGAAACAAAAATTAAATCCACAGAAAAACCATATATATATGTATTTAGTACCGAGAATATGACTTTATTAACTCCATCTGAACTTAATAAGTACAGACGTCGGTTTTTATGTGCACTCTATAAGTTAGCGAAAGGACTTATGGATAAACCTGTAGATGCTGATAAGGTATTCAAAGAGATGGATATTGGCTCTTTCAGTGGTGCTGAACAAGAGGCCACAGACGACTTAGTTGAAAATGCAATACTAAATGAATATGTTAAACGAGAGAACGGACATGAAATAATGTTAACTACAGACGGAGTTCAGTGGTGCATGAGGGAATGTGATTCGTGAGTCGTAGAATGACGTAGGCCGGCAATCGTAAAAACAAATCTTGTGCTCGATCTAGGTAGACTTATACGGTATGTAAACCAGATAGTAGCCAATAAGTGTATTTTAAGAGCATATATGTATGAGATGTCGTCTCCCATGTGGGATAAGAGAACGGAATGCCGAAGAAGACGAAGCGGTTGTTAATGCATATAACCATGAGAGGGTACTGACCCATAGAACTTTTAGTGGTTATTTCGTAAGTGTGGATGAAGTCAGTAACTAACAGGAAGTGCATAGATACTATCGGCAAGTCCAACAGCAAATTAGTTTGATATTCATTGCGACGACGTTAATTGTTTTTGACTATTCATATAACGTCACTCACTGCGACACATTTACATCTCATTCTGGAATAAGCATTATGCTTGATTTCTTTAGATGCCAAATATCTCTGAAGGCAAGGAAGATCATAATTATTATCGATGACATTATTGATAGCAGGTGTAAAATTATGTGCCTGAACCAGGCACGCTGCAAATTCATAATAGTTTGGAATGTATTATTGTATGACAGGCAAGAAACAATATGAGTGAATTTGCATTTTTCCGATTCATGAGTCTTAATCTACTTACACAAGAGGAAAAAGAAAATAAAAATGAAGTTATTTCTATAACCGAGGAAGTTCTAGATGCAGAGGGCATTGAATGTGATTCTAAAATAGCAAAGGTCTCAGAAGAGAAAATACGTGAGATTCTCAATGAGGTGAGGAAACGAAGACGTCGAGGCGCACAAAAGAAGGAAGAAGAGGAAAAAGAAGAAGAAAGCCCTATTTCTGCGATAAAGTAATTGATAAATGATACCACTTTTGGATCAGATTTGCAGGTGATTCATTCAAAATTTTCCTAGTACCTTCATTAACGTCCAGAGATTTTGGAAGTTATTAATTCGGTAACAGCGGGAAAGTTATAGGTATCATAAGTACAATTACTCGGGGATTTTGTCTATCCATAATACCACTAGTTAACGACTTATTTCTCTAGATCGTTTCATTCAAAAACCAATCTCAAATAATATTTGTATTGTAGGTTAATAACATATAGACTTACTACTTTAGGACAATTCCTTTGGTCTCCATATCTTAAGCAACTCTCCCTTTATTTTCTGCTTTTTGAGCTCTGCCCAATTTTGTATCGGTAGAGATATTTGAGCTAGGGCACATGTTGGCATTATGACATCTGGTGAACCTGTAA
>JBKPHJ010000184.1:0-14639 GCA_046729835.1 Thermoproteota archaeon | reverse complement strand
GCTTGTTATATAAAGAGGATTTTTGAAATGAATAGGTCAATTCGCACCAATAATGAAATAATTCGAAGAGGCATCATGCTTATAGTTGCAGTAACACTATTCATTACTGTTTTTATGGTATTGCTAACGCCCTTTAACCTCTTTGATAATTCCGGCTATTCACAAATAGTTCCCTCAAACAGTAATGTCTCATTGGTTGGTAATAATCATTTGCCAATCAAGACTGAGCTACAAAATACGAGTTTGGAACAATTGGTACCCAAAGAAGAAAAGATTGAAGGCAACAACTCCCTTTCTAATTCCACTTCTAATATTACAGCATTAAACCACCTCAGTTCAACTGCAAATTCCTCTAGTACGGCCGAAATGAGCCCACAGGTAAAAATTACATCGCATACCAAAAATCAGAAAGTTCCTGTGGGGACTCTAACAATTAATGGAATCTCTTCTGACAATCCATCTAAAATATGTGATGTATACGTCATCCTAAATAGTATCAAGCCTTATCAGAAAGTTATCCCTCATGGCCAAAATGGTCAGAATAATAGTAGTAAAGATTATGCTACATGGAAATTCACATTTTTGCCAACATATGCGTTGATCTCCGAAGGTGATAACAAGATGACTGCAAAGATTGAATGTATCAATGGTGCTGCTGATAGTACTAAGTTTAACAGCCTCAATGTAACAGGTGTGTACTCAAATATCACAACTGGCAATTTATTGATATCAAAGAAGTCAGTTCCTCTGGTTGCAAAAAATTCCACAGGCAATGGTGTTAGCCCTGTAGATAATACTACAAGCTCTCCGCTGACCGCAAATCCTCATCCAGAGCAGCAGCTAACCGAGGTACCTTACAAAACAGACGGGATAACCCCTGCATCTCCCCTGTCTAATGAAGTCTCACCGCAAAATTCTTCCGTTCTTCCAAGTCAACATGATAGTAATCGTCCATCCATCGAAGGACAATTCGCAGATAAGGACAAACAAGTAGATCCAGTCGATAAGGAAAGGTCCCTTCAAACAAAGAAAATTGTTGATAAATTCATAGATAAGGTGCAAGATACGGTTGAGAAGCGGCTTGAAGAGCTTATTAATACGAGAACACCATTTAAACTTGTAACTCCAAATCCATTTGAGACAAAGGATAAATAAGCCAAGGACCAACGGACTTTGAGTTCAAAATTATCTCAGCCACTCCTGTCCCTATGTTACCCTTTAACAAATGTAAATCCTAGAGGGAACATTCGATGGTGAAGGGCTGGATATCTTTATTCAAATTAACAATGAAAAGTACTCTCACTTAAACCTAAACCTCTGAACTATGCAATAATATCTTAGATAATCGGCATGTCAAACGGGGAGTTATCCTTGTTGCCTTTCAGCGTTAAACGGAACGAACTCAGGAACAATCTTTTATTCAACGTAGGTTTAGGAACAGGTTGCTATTAGTAATGAAGAGAAGATCTTTTACCTGACATCTAATAATTCATTCAACCATGAACTACACATTTCCAATCTTCGATATTCCCATCGAAATCACATTTGATCGTGACAGCCTTAGAATTAAGAGCTTGTGTAGATCCTATGGCATCTCCAACCTGCTGGTCAATAGTCTGATTTATTTCAGAAAGTTCTACAAATGGATTCGGAAGCGTAAATCTTTCTTGGGTTTGAGTTTGGTTAGTCGCGTTCAAAACCCCCGAAGCGTTTCCAGCTCGGATATATCCAATCGTAGGCGAACTGTAAAAATCATCTAGTATAGTCGATACGATAGAATCCTTTGAATCATTAAGGGAGTCCCGATTTCCAAAAATAGAATAAATGGTATCGAACACACCCATGAATTTTGTTTGATTATCCACGATGTTGTAAGTTGCCGTGGAGTCTCTCAATATCTGGACTATGTTCACCCCTCCACCCGTCGCTTCGACGAAGGCTGATGTAAGATTCGATTCCCAATACTCATTCAACAAAAAAAGAGAAATAGGTACTACAAAAGAGACCGCTATTAGAACAATAATCAAGGCCTCCTTAACAAACTTTACCGATTTGTCCAAAATTGGGCTACTCTTCAACAAATTTCTAATCGAGTATCTTCGGATGAATATAAAAATATTATTTAATTCCCGATGAATTACAAGGTAGTTGACCCTTCAAATGACTTACCATCACTTATACTTCCTAGATACTAGACAATTGCTGCACCTGTATCTAATCCAGATAGTACGAGAGGAATAAACTTATTCGTACTGGTCGATGAGCAGATCACGCATCAAAATGCAATCAACGGCGTAACTGGCCTTTTGGCCATAAAGAGAACCAACTGTTGCAGAGCGGATGCTAATTCCACAAACATACTTGCGGCAAAACGACTCGCATTTCACTATGCGCTATTCGTACATGATCGGTCGGACTGTCCGGGTTCATCGGGCGTATCAAATGGCGCACCTGGTATGGAATTTTTTGTCAGGCCTCTAGACTATTCACGTTCAGCGCTTGCAACACTAAATGAGAATAACTTGACTGAACCTAATGGTATTTCTCAGAGTGACCCAACAGGATTGACAACTATTCATGGACCCCGTGGCCGAGCTCAAGGCCCCGTTTTCAACACCACCACTGGAGTTCCAATTGACTGGAACTATAACAAGATATACACTGACCGGAATGTAATTTCAAACATCAATGGTGGATTAGATGGAGATGATTGTGATGGGATAAGCCAGAATCTTAATGGCTTTAATGACTGTAATGCACTGGTATACACGACTACTCCTGCGGCGGCATTAGCACCGGGTTCAGTCCAGGTTCAACAATTGGAAGTGCCGGAGGAGCAGACTTCGGATGATTTAAGAGAATCTCGAATAATTCTTCTTGAAGGTATCAACAATGCTATTCTAAGAATTGATGAACAGGTACCACCAGAGTTAAATACATCTCACATCGCAGAACTACTTCAAACAGATCAATTAGCCCCTGCGATTGTAGAGCTAGCCAAGTTAAAGGCAGAGGTTATAGCAATATTTGGTCAGGTAGCGGCAGCCGAAACTGTATTTCAGATCGAGAACTTGATAGGAGCGCTAGAGAAGCAAATGTCTTCGCCTCCACCTTCTCCTCCAGCTTCTGCCTATATTGGAACTGGAAGTAGGGACAGTGTAATAACAGGTACACCTGATCCTGACACCCTCATCGGAACTGATGGCCACAACAGGATCTCTGGGTTAGGAGGAGATGACAGTATTAATGGTTGCGGTAATGTTGATGTTATCAATGGAGGTACTGGAAATGATGGAATAGCAGGAGGCCCAGCAAGAGATCTCTTACACGGCAATGAAGGAGACGATGTAGTGCAGGGAGATGCTGGAGACAATGTGATATATGGTGATGCAGGTGTAAATACTCTTACAGGAGGTCCAGGAAGGGATATTTTCTTCTGCAGTCCTGAAGGGGAGACTACCATTACAGACTTTGTTCCTGGTGTTGACACATTCAGAGGACCTTGTATACTGGCTACAACTACAACTACGACTGCAGAAGGATCAACGTCAACTGCTAATGACCTAGCTACTCGGGACGAATCTACGCTTACAACACTCTTGCCACTGCCCCTGCCAACTTAGAGGTTCAAATATATGTTGTATCACCTCATACAGGCCTATGTCAGCTGAAGAATAATCCATAAATATTTTAGCTCAGTAGTATAACGCACTGCCGATGTGTTCCACACACCACAGCAGCTGCCGCGGACCAAAAGTCATAAGATTTTTCTAAGAAAGACAGAAGGTTAAGCAGGACAACTAAAAACCTCTGATTTAGCATGCCTGTTTGTCCGATAGGCATGAGCGCACAAGTATATCGTAGCATAAACAGTGGCGGAAAGATAGAACCATTAGTCTATCAGGAGCGATAATTCAACCGCCTGTTTCAGTTCACAGTTGTTCTCTTTTCTTCCGTTCCTCTCCTGTTGCCGAACGCAGTTTAGACACAAGCTTCAATTGACAGTCCTTCCTACTTCCTCCCTCTTCCTTAATGGGTTTCTGGACAAGACACGAGAACTCCACTATCTACGACTTTACTAAAACCATCGGATATTAGCCCCATTTCAAAATGAACAACTATCGTAGGACTTCAAAAGTAATTACATCCTGAAAAGTCGTGCTAAAAAACGATATTTGGAGTCATCTTCACAAGGAATACAGAGACAATTGCTTTTTGGTACGGTCAATTACTACATGTGATGAAAAAATAAGGCGGATAATAGAGCCCGGAACTCCGCCTTCATCGACTATTTTCAACGTCATAAGAAAATTCATTGATGAGGGAGTACGCTGTGTAGTAAATATCGATCCAATACTACCTCTAATTACTGATTCCTACATTATGGTCAAATCAGTATCATTACATAGGCCTGTACTGCAGCTATTCGAGCTAAGTTGATGATTTAAGGACTGCTAAGTCCACAAGCATTTATTAACTATATCTAGCCTGTGTTTCGTAGAGGATAACATATGAATAATGACGAATTTGTTTATGCTTGCAGAGCAGAAGAGGTAGCTGAAGGAGGCATGAAGCATGTAGAAGTTCATGGAAAAGAGGTTGTAATCGCTAAAGTCAATGGAAAGCTTTATGCTATTGCCGGCAGATGTGGGCATATGAATGCTTTACTTTCAATGGGATACCTAGATGTTGCTAAAAATAAGGTGACGTGTGGATTTCATGGAGCTCAATTCGATATCACAACTGGAAAAAAGATAGCTGAGGCCAATCTGACACCTCCAAAAGGCATGGATCCTCTTCCGGAGAGTTGGCAAAAGTACCTTGAGCATGCATACAAATTCATGAGCCATATAAAAACATATGATCAAGAGCGATACGAAGTAAGAGTGGAAGACGGTAGTATCAAACTTAGAATCTCTTAACTAATTATAGGAACGCAATGAAAGTTGTCCTAGTTCTTGAAAAGCAAATGAAATGACTTTTGAATTCCCAAGACTGATAATATTTCTCTCATTAGCCTTCATACCAGCATCTAATTTGATGCTTTCAATGGACGACGTTTTCGGCCAGACTGGACAGGATCTTGAATTACCGAATAAAGTCAATATTACGGTAAACAATTTCAATCTGACCGCAGAGATAGCAGTCGCGCCTGAAGAACAATCTAAAGGCCTATCTATAAAGGAAGATCTTCAAGAAAATGAAGGGATGATTTTTCCATACAAAGAACCAAAAGTTCTTGCCTTCTGGATGAAAGACATGAAATTTCCCATTGATATCCTCTGGTTAGACAGTGATAAGAGAGTTGTTCATATCGAAAAAAATCTTCAGCCTTGCAACCCATTTTTGCCATGCCCTTCGTTTTCTCCAGACACCAAGGCCCAGTACGTTTTAGAAACGGTTGCGGGTCTCTCTGACAGGAAGGGTATTAAAATAGGAACGCAGGTTGATTTCCAGTTATCGACACTAGGATAAATATTCTCTTCACATTGAGGCAAAATTGATTTTGTGGAATGGAGAGCAGAATTCTCTGGAAATCGTACGAAAAAGAGCAGGGTAATTAGATTTCTGATGAAATTGTAGCGCTATCATGTATATCATACATAGTACCAATAGTGTAGATCATTTTTGAAGTCTCTGCTTTACAGGTTGTCACATTAACCGAGGTGCATGTGGCACTGGTGATGACTAAATAACTAGGGAGATTAATGCTGAATATTGGAATGTTACCTATTTACGATAATTAATATCATAAAACGCAGGACAACTCAACATCCATTTCTTTACTGTAATTCGAATTTACTTTTGTAGTTGCATTGCAACCAGAAACTAGATAAAATCTGGACATCCCGTTAGGAGAGACTATAATGTAATGGGACTCATTGTATAATGAATGAAACGGCTTTATTTCATGATATTACTGTCTGCCTTCTTTCAGCTACTATCCCATTATACAAAGCTAAATGTCTTCTGGCTACTTCCTTCCAACTCAGTTTTGCTTCAAATCGCTCTACGACGTCTGCGTATTTTTCATATTCAAGATCTAGAGAGACCAACGCACTGGAAAATGCTTGGGGATTACGGTCGACCGTAATACCAAGCTGTTGATCAGAAAACTCTTTGAAAAATTCAAGATCAGTAGCTACGAAAGGCAGTCCATATGCTAAAGCATCAAACATGACTCCTGAACTGGAGCTAACCTTGTATGGTAAGATGACAGCATCAGCTGATGAGAAGACTAAACACATCTCTTCTTCTGTCAGAAAGTCCTTTCGCAACTCTATCAAGTTCCCCCCAGTTTTAGCTAGTTTGATATCATACTTCTCATTACTGTAAGTATTCTTAGATGCATTCATTACTATCGTCCAGCCGTCTGGTACCTGCATCTTTTCTATAATGTCCCAACCCTTAGTAGCCGTTGCATAGCCAAGAGCTAGAGCTATGCGACCCTCTTGGGGAAGTGATAACTTCCTCCTTATATCTTTCTTTGTCGCTTTAATGGAAAGTTCTTTCTTCTGGGCTCCATGAGGGATAACATCGCATCCTCCCATCATATTGCACATGTATTGAGAGAATACTATCCCTGCTTTACTTCTTGCCAGTTTTTGCTTATTCAATCTATGAAAAGCGTAATAATTAACTAATCGCTTCCAATAACCGAGAACATACTTGAAACCTTCTAGAAGCCAGTTGCTGCCTGAAGTTTTGTTGGCTGGAACGACCAAATTGAGCCATTGACTGAAAGTGTACGCTGAATGGAACGTGGTGACTATAGGTGTACCGCATGCCTCATAAAATGTATCGATATTTGTTGATGTACCTCTAGGATTAAGAGGATCCAGTTTCAAACCATAAAGTCCGGGTTCGTACTGAATATGCACAAGGTCTGGTTGAACCCTTTCAACCAAATCAGACAGAATTTCAGAGTTATCTACTCCAGATTCAGAAAATATCGGGAATTCACCATCTCCGTTCGAATTGCAAGCTACATTTACCTCTAGGCCACTCTCTATAAGTGCCCGTGTCAAATTCTTGGTATATCGACCAATGCCTCCCGGCATAGGTGGATATTCCGGAGAAACCATCAATACACTTAATGGAAAAGAACCGCTTGATTTAACCAGCATATTAATATGAATATAGATATTGAAATATAAGTATTCATATTAATCTACCATAAGTATTAAATATAAATCTGTACCTATATCTCGAGTCGATGCCAACAAAATACAAGGTGACCCTTACGTCGCTCGGTTCTAGCTCTGTCATCGTGCTACCTAAGCCCGTTGTAGACGGGTTCAATCTAGAGAAGGGGAACCGCTTAGAAATGATAGTCAAGGATGACGGAATTTACATCCCCTTAACACCCCAAGACTCAGTAGGTACACAGCAGGAATTCACCCCTAATGAAGCTGGAAATGATATTGATGACTTGCCCTCCGGTTGATGATGTGGGTGTTTCAGCCAAGCTTATTGCTAGGCTTCTGGGGGGTAGCACTATTCATACTCTACAATTTTCTACGTCCATTATGGACTAAGAGTTTAACATAATATCCTGCTACGAATGGTATCTTTTTGAATTAACATAATGATAGATAAATGAGTCTTAAATCGGTGTCCTTTGAGAAATATGAAGTACGCCATTTACATCAAGTCCAAAAATGTGTAAAACGGTAGAGAATCATTAAGATATAGAATTGGCCTGTTCATGCATTACTAGTTTCTAGGATACCCTTCTGCCGCTGCCGCTGATGCCGACCCGCCTGACGCTGCACTGGCTGCCGATCCTCCGTCATCACAACCAGATGCTGCTGTCCCTGCCGCATCATCATTACCATCGCCGCGTTCGCTGTTCCAGGTTCGCAGTCTTAATAATTGTGATCGCCGTGTGGAAATGTGAGCTGATAAGCCAGCGTCAAACCAGGTAAAATTCCTCCTAGAGCCAACAAAGCTACTAATTTTATCGATAACTCTGACTTCATCCTTGATAGAATCAAGTGTCATACAACATTTGAATTTATAGATAGTATCTCATGCAATCTTCTATTTTTCTTCGGTATAAGCGATATCAGTATTCTGGGCGTCTTTCTGTTTCATTTCAGCCGATGTATTGTAATACTCGTCACATCACGCCAATAATATCTAACTCTGACTCGGCGGAAAGATTCGTTACCATTCCAACTCCATTACTTGTTAAATAACTAACTCAATTCCGTAAAAAAGTATCTTAAAATT
This sequence comes from Thermoproteota archaeon, assembly GCA_046729835.1. Classification (GTDB taxonomy): domain Archaea; phylum Thermoproteota; class Nitrososphaeria; order Nitrososphaerales; family Nitrososphaeraceae; genus TH5896. The sequence goes on along the minus strand of JBKPHJ010000184.1, from coordinate 6,404 downwards.
AATATCCCAATCGGGAATGTAAATTATAGGATTTGAAGAGTGTTCCCGAAATATTTAATAGCAATTATCATGTTAACATTCGCCATAACTTGGCTCGTTACTACACATGCAAACCTGTTTGTTTTTGCTCAAGACAATTGCTCCTCTGAGGACACTATTGTCTGTGCCCAGACTGGGCTATCATTTCCTTCCCCACAGGAGCACGGAATTGTTTCTCCTGATAAAGCAATAGAGGAAAGGGATCATGCGCAAGTTGATGAGAACCAAGGGCAACAATATGATCAAGGAATAAATAGTGATAGCTATAATAAGGAAGACCCTTTCATCTTGCCATTTCCGTGATAGTCCAGTTATATTGACGAGAGAAGAATCGAAACGAAATAGGCGGCCTATTAAGCTAGGTCAAAAGAGATTAAAAATTATCACCTTTAGGACTCTAAGTCAGGTATTAGATGTATTGGTTTGAGGAGCAAACACCCACATCTAGTAAATAAACAACTTCGTTGTTCATTATGTCAATCGGATGACACACACACTGACGATGCTTGAAAATTTTAACTTGCGACTAGCTCTATACAATTACTATACATTTACATACATGATTACCATACATTAAGTCATATCTGATTTAACTAGCATGCGTATGCATGGCACCACCTTCAGATTGATTGTTTTAACGCTTTGATATGTCTTTTCAAGTGCTTAACTTAGTCTTATTGTTCAGATGAAGTCCCGTGCTCACTCCACTCTAAATTTCCCATTTACAAATGCTGGATCGTTTATACCCCAACTCCATTTCCTTCTAGGTATTATTCTCATTGAACATACAATCTCAGGCTGACCATTTTTATCTAATGTGGCACCTTGCCTTTTAATAATATCGGCTTCGCCATATACTCTGATCCCTCGGGGGTTCCACGGATCGACAGTTTTCAGATCATCTATCACCAAGGCGACGGTATTATTTTTAAGAACATTTTTGTATTTGGTAGATTTGAGCATATTGATGCCTCCAATGTAAAAGTATCCGCCATCAAAATGAAAACCTACCGGAACAACATCTGGTTGAATAAGAAATCGCTCTGTTGCCGATGATATGTTTGATGAGTTGTTTTCTGTTTCCGCGGCTGCCCCTGTTGCAAGCCTTGCAATGCGCTGAGACTTAACGTAATCAAGCTCCCTGTCTGAAAAAATCGGATTAGGCATTAGATTATCCTTGCGCTCTGATTATTTCTTCCAGGCGAGTTTATTAATTCTTTTTTGGCTAGGTAATCGTATACTCTAAATCATTCTATAGGGTTCAGTGGAGAAAGAAGGATATCAGTCTTCCGTGGATGCCATAATTGTCCTAATAGTAACATCCTCGTGTGTAAGCCTGGCTATAATCTTTTTGTGGTTTGTCATTACAGAGACAGAGGCCTTAAATCGTCTTAATTTGTGTGCGTGAATGACCGGAGATAGCGCTGCCCTTTATGATGAATTTCCTAGTAGAGAGCCAGTCCGGACTTTGTCGCTTGCAGTTATACTTCGCTGATCAGGACAAGACAAGTTTCAGGGATTTAAAACGTCGAGGCATAGGTATAAAATAATTGAAGATGATGTACAGAATAGTATTGACTCCTGTATACAACAATCGGCGAAGATTCGGAACTTGTTCTAATTTGGGTTAGCCATTTTAGTATATTTTTATGAAATGCTCTTTGGAATCTATTATCTGCTTCATGGCAATGTAACATAGAACGTTGCAATCTCTGGGATTAGATATGACGTTGAATTGCTGGTCTGTAACGTGATTTGACGCATAAATATCCAAGGACGACACTGCTGTCCGACTAGTGGCATAGCTTATAGCTATATATGTAATTAAACGATTCCCATGATCTACATCATAACATCCCAATGGCAAGATATCGAGACCTTCCCATAGCTACTGTCTCTCTTATTGTACTAAATCTGTTGGTTTTTGCTCTGGGGTACGTGACCAATGCTCAAATCCAGATAATAAGAGATTATGGTTTTATTCCTGATTCTGTATTTAATGCGGATAATATGCAGCAGGGTCACTTGATCCAGGACAATAATGAAGCAAGAGAAAATACTTCATATTCTACACTTGTGCGATTATTCGCTTCTATATTTATTCATGCTAGTATTACTCATATTGTCTTCAACGTTGTAGCATTAGCCTACATAGGAGTTTACGCAGAAAGGTCAATAGGATCTTCAAGATACTTTGTAATTTATCTTCTGTCTGGCGTTTTAGCAGCACTTTTTCACGGTATTATTGCTTCCTATCTGCTGAACACAGGCCAGACTTTGTTGATAGGAGCCTCGGGAGCTATCTCGGGCATATTGGGGATAGCAGCAGCCACAGGAAACAGAAAAGCATACTACTGGCTTATATTCCAGATAATCTTTGTGTTTATCGGGTCGGTTTCCTCAATCCCAATAGCCTTTACTGCACATATCGGGGGATTCTTGGCCGGTGTAATACTTACCAAGTTCCTCGTCAAGTCAGGCGATTTCAGGCGACGTGAACAGGAAAGGATGGAAAAACGCGGTGATTATTGACAACGATGTTGAATTCATCTCCACAATGAACTTCTTATTTTCTCTATTCAACAGATTCGGCTTCAGGCGCAGGTAGATTATCAAGTTTCAGGATCGCAGCTACAGCTTAATCCCTTGATTCGGCAACGTAACAATATGATCAAACACCTATCGGTTGTCACCTATTCCATTAACTAGTAAAATAGCTTGCACCGACTATTTACACACTTGCTTCCTCCCGTACATGGAATAACTCTTCGTTTCGTATCACAGAATCAAAACTCTTTCTGAACTACTCAGCCCACATCCATAGAATTAAAATTTCGCTATAATTGTACTCATTTCTATTTCAGATTTGTCATTAGATGCAACACTTTCTGATTTGCCCCTGTCAACCTTGATATGCATTACTATAATCTTATATTCTCCATCAGGAACCTTTTCCCAGTGTGGGCGCTTAGAGATTATGTGAATTAAATCTATCGCTCGGAGTAATCGTTGGGCATTTGTCATTCCTACATGTAACTGAAACATCCAGCAATCCTATCTCATAGCATAATGACATACGGTCAGGAGTCCCTCTGATTTATCGTCATCACCATCTTTTTCAACTCCGACACCGTTATATTCGAGACAGGAGGTGAATACTGGCGCACATAACGAATTGCAGGTATTCAGAAACCAATCGGCGTAAACCCCATCTTCTATGTATCTAGGGACTAATGTTAGATACGAGAATACACTTGACAACTCCACAGATATACAAACTATAACTTATTTTGATACAGAGGGGGAAGTCCTTAATACGACTCTATGGCTCGGTGGGGACGTGAAGGCTGACCCTTCTGTCTATGGAGTTCAGACTGTGGTATACGGTGTTTTGGTAGATTCTGACAACAATCAAGCAACAGGAAAATGTGGTGTAGATTTTCAGAAAGAGATCCAATGGAATTCTACAACAGAAACTTGGAATAGCCTACTTGTCGAATATTCTTCTCCAGAACACTTTCGGGTGTTGGATTTGAAGAACAACTTTACTAGTTTTTTGCTGAGAACCAGACCTATGTATTAATCCCTCTGGAGCTAAAGTCAATAACATCTCCTTCTCGTTTCAAGGTATTGTATTATGCTCTCGCGATTTATGGAAACAGTGAGAGCCCGATAACGGGTGACACCCAGTCTGAATCATATTCCTGTCAGAACGAGACGAATAGCCGAGAGAGTTGAGGCTGCTTGCTGGTGATACTACAATAAAAGACATTTTACAAATAGATTTTTGTATCTGGCTGTTGCCAACTTTGACATTTCGTACCCTACATACACCTGTTAGTACATATACAGCGAACTTCTGATCGGTTGCAGCGTTTTTAATCGCAACGAGAGCAATGGTAAGGCTGCAGATCTAAGATAACAAACCTATTTTAACTTAAAGTGCCGTATCTGAACAAGGTCTATAAGTGAAGGGAATTTATGGTGTCGGTAGTAACTCCCAGCTCTGGACCGATACTTCCACATGATGTTATGCAATTTCTTGCTAATGTTTAACGAATAGCCCATATTGTAAAATTTCTAATTGTTGATTAAGGAGACTGCCCCTGTAATGATGTAACAAGAGCAGTGACCTGCTGACCAGATGTCCAATTTCCACAGCAGCATCATCTCCAATCATCTTCTGTGCAATGACTTTCCCATTCACTTAATACTGCAACTTTACTGGCTACAAAAGTAGCGGTTTGCTTTCACGTGGAAACCTAAGTTTTCGATTTTATATCAGACCATTCAAGATGTGTTTAGGAAATAGCCAAAATACATAACTAATTTATGTCCAAGAAACAGGTATTTCTATTATCTACCTATTCATAAGAAGGTGACTCGCAGATAACTAGCTTTCAATCAAATAAACCACCCACGTGTTTAATTATTTATTCCATGTGATAGAGGACTTGTTGTCTAACATACCACGAATTGCCCTTCAGGATAATCCGGATCGCCACCGCCATCTACCAATTTCCAATGATTTGCTGCAAGCACTCCATTAATCTCGCAACTGGATATATTGCCTAATTCACCATTCGTACTTTCAGACATAAGGCTATCACCGAAATTCGCATGACCAAGACCAAGGACATGTCCGATTTCGTGTCGTGCAATTTGCTCTAGCGCAGAACTCTGAAATCTTTCACCGAAAATACCTTTAGAAAGTACCACATCAATATTATCAATAAATCCCTTACTATCGAACTTAAATTGCGTTTTTCCTGCAGCTATAGGGTCTCCGTAATCATATTCCTTATTATTGGCGTCTTCATCACTATCACTGAATACTATTTCCACCTCTACTTTATCGTCCTCGGATGCTCCTCCATGATTTTCTACAAATGCCAGATTTTGAATTAACATATCCCAGTCTAGAATAGCATTACGTACAGCCTGTTTGCTCTGTTCATCCGATTCATCACTTATTCTATATTCCAGTATTCCGTCTGAAATCTTATCGGACCAAGCACAGCAAATCTGCACAAGCCTTAATTCATCACTATCTCCATTATCTTCACTCTCGTCATTATGATTGTCATCTTTCTCCCCGTCGTTGTCTTTGGCATTTCCCTGCTGGCCTCTGTCGGAGCTCCCTTGGCTATCATCAGTAGAAGCCATTACTGATTTCGGCAAAATATTTGTTGTTGATGGAGGCGTCATAGGTAGCGATAGCATACCCATAATTAGAGACAGAAGAAGAACAGAACAAGCCGTATATCTTAATGTCAATTGTTAGATTCTATAGTTCTCGTCAATCCCAAGATATATTTTTTAATGATCTTGAATATGTAATTTCTTAACTATTCATTTATAGTGTAACAAGATTCGAGGTCAGGGAAAAGTGTCATTAAGTACGTCATTAATAGAATGCGCGAACGGCTAACGACTCCAGGCGTAACGTAGAGAATCTTATTATAAAATTGAGTAGCTCTGCGACTCACTATGATCATTGTAAAGTGACCATTGTGCTTGTAGCTTCCTTAGATTGTGTTAAATCACATATAGCCCTTTAATAGTTTCGGAAATGTGTCCGATTTTCTACTTACCATAACTACAAGCAGAGACCTAAATATCGATGAAAGAATCAAAGTAATTATTTGACAACCGTGGTAGCTTGCATTCTGATGACAAAATTATTTTAGGCCCCCATTTAGCTACCAATCTACATCTATAATTTTTCAAACAATGTTAATCTAGTGAGGTGATTAGTAGAGAATAGGCTTGGTAAGGACTTGGGTAGAATAAAATCAAGGTACGTTGGCGTAGATGGTTTTAGGATCCGTTATTGTGACAACGGCAGATCTCGTGTACAATCTCTTCTATTTGTTCATGGGTTAGGCGGATCGATTGAGAGTTGGACGAACAATTTAAAGCCACTATCAGAGATGTTTAGGGTGATTGCGATTGATCTTCCCGGCTTCGGACTCAGCGACAAACCCTTGATCGATTACACTATTGGTTTCTATTCCTCAATCCTATTGAAGTTTGTTGATGTACTGAAGCTGCGGCATCCAATTAATATTGTTGGTTCGTCGCTGGGGGGCCAGATCGCTGCAGATATTGCCATATCAAATTTGATGGCAGTCAGAAAACTTATTTTGATAAGTCCTGCAGGTGTATCTCCCAAATCATTTACGAGTTCTCCTGGTCTTGATTCATATGCCAATATTATAACAGCTGCATCTCCAGCAAAGATAAAAAAATTGATGTCATTATCGAGCAGTATTCCAGTAAGTAACAAGTACGCCGATTTGATGTTTCAAAGGATTAGGATGCCTGGGGCGAAAGCTGCCTTCCTATCCGCCCTAAGACATAGT
>JBKPHJ010000183.1:0-2000 GCA_046729835.1 Thermoproteota archaeon | reverse complement strand
TTCAAGCACCCAGATTTGCGCGACCACTCTCGATACAGATGCAAGCTTATGGATTGGTTGTTTATTATATATTTAATGAGAGTTACATTGATGATCTAGTCGAGTTAAAGATACGTATGGTTAATACCGAAGAGTCGTTTGAGTCCAATCCAGATAGTGAAAAATATGTTGGTAGTGTCATGTATAACGGTTTAGTACGGCATTTCTTCTGGGTTAGTTAGCTAATAGTAATATTCAATATCATGATCTATTCCGCAGTAGAAGTAAACTGATTTGACTAAATGACGTTTGATTTAAAGTGAATAATGAATATACATTCATCTAAACTACTTTCAAACTACTGTCACTTAGAGACAAGATGGCCAGTCCACTAGATAAAGCACTTGTCGCTATAGTTCTAGCATCGATTCTAATTTTTATCGCGTATTATGGTTACGATCTATTTGAATGTCAGACGGCGAAGCTAAAATATGAAAAAGTCATAACCACACTCAAAGTGTTAGAAGCTCCATATTAGCTGCATCAATATCAACAAGCTTGTCATATAAAATAACTAATCATTTACTTTCTCACGGATTATGTAAATTGATGGGCTAGTTGTGAATCTGTGATCGTGGTTTGGCTGGAAGATCTGGATGATTCATCCAGCATAGACAATTATAATACAACAACAAAAAAAGAATATTTGAATTATATCACTTATGTGGTGGGCCATGTGGCACACAGGCTACGTCATTATGCTTGTTGCGGTCTGTGCATGGTGGTTTTACCCTCTCCACTGTCACGTATATCTCTTGTCCAATTGCTGTTACTATTCCAGCTGCTCCAAGTGCTAAGACTATAGCGCACTATATCGCTTCAGCATATCGCAACTGTTGCAAGTCCAAAGATACGAAAGTATTACATTTACTCTCGATTGGTAAAACGCCGCTTGACGTAGCGATTGAGTTAGATTTACCACCTTCCAAAGTTTATGAAATTCAACTAGAGTACTGGTCACTTAAAGAGCTTCATGATCTTGTGTTTGTGTACAACGAAATTAAGTACTATTTACCATCTTTTATCAAGCTCTTTCATACACTGAAACATAACAAATTGCTAAGTGAAGAACGTATCTCGAAGTTTCTTAGATATGCAGACCATGATTTACCAGTTTTAGAAAATAAAATCCAGAATCTGACTGGTGATGTAATAGAGTTAGAATGGAAGAAGAAAGATTTGAATAATACAATCACGCTGTGAAATGCTCAATTATCGGATCTCGGACAGACCATAGTTCAATACCAGAATGCTATAGATAGCAAGAAACAACAACTGAAGATAGATGCAACTTTTTCATTACGGTCAAGAATTTAAGTCACGACAAGAGTTAAAAGAGCACGAGAGCAGTCAGCATTAAACTTTAGTTCAATAGGATCTATTTTTTACTCATAATAAATCAATAGGCTATGCTCTGCTTAATAGCAATGTTGTATCACTATGTTACAAATGGCAGAAATTGAAAAGCTTGAAGAAAAATTGGGTGAAGCGATGGGTTTAGAGATGGCTGCTCAGAAAGCAGTCGAAGAATTGGGCTCTAGGGGACTACTTGACGAAAATGGAATGCTAGACCAATTGCAAAAAATGCAATCACAGGCTGGTAATCATCAGTCAAAGCTTGAAAAAATAACTCACGATTCATTAGAATTCGATGGAAGCAAACTTGATTCAATAAAGATTCAACAGATCGCACAAGAAACATCCCAGAAGTGTTCTAGTATGATGCAAACATATTTGGGAGTAAATCCGGATTCTTCTGAAGCAATAGAATTTCTGTGTCTTGCAGAAGGTGGAGAAGTAACCCATTATGAAGTGTTAAATGCGATTTCAAAGAAAGTTAAGAATAATAAGCTTTCTACTAGTGTGAATTCAATTTTAAGAGAAGAAAAGAGACATCTGCAACTATGCACGAAATTAGCGAAGTAAATTGCATCAAAATAGTCTTTGATGCAGCACCGCAA
>JBKPHJ010000182.1:0-4388 GCA_046729835.1 Thermoproteota archaeon | reverse complement strand
TCCTTGACGTTCTTGGACTTCCTTTACAATCATGTAGGCCTGGGCGCAATACGGACATTCATAATCACCGTATTCTACTAATGTTACAGCAGCAGTTGCAGATCCTTGGATATGATCCCTTGATTCGTCTACAGGCAATGTTAGTTTTACGCTGTCTTTTTCACCCCTCGTCATATTTGCCTATTTTTATCACCTCGTTTAAGGATTTAAAGCCATCGTCATAGACTCGATTGTTACGAGCTATCGCCAAAGAGCTTGCCCTGATTCAGACTATGCTCCTCTTCTAGAGTTTTAACCAAACATTCTCAATCTCTTTTGAATTTATAATGGATATTAAATTCTTCATGTTTTCAATTGATCTGTTATGTCCGTCTTTATATGGCGAAGACACACAATCAGAAACTACTACAGAATAGAATCCTCTGTTGAAGGCATCCCTAGCACTAGACTCTACTCCACTTACTTCATTATTATAATATGATCGGATTATCATCTATTCCGCGTCTGTAATGCTTTGGATAGTGGGCAAACAAATGCACATGCTTCGGTTTGAATGTTCTACCTCTAAGTACTTCATCGACGCGTTCTTCGAACTTCTTACCATGTCCTAGGCATGCGAATCTATAGTGTACCACTAGATAGTTCTCGACCAAATCCACTGCTCTTTATACCACCAAATGGAGCCCTGGGATCTGAGACGACCATACTGTTTACTTAATACATGTAATGCTGTTACATGTCTTCCGACATTTGATACTATTCCAGATATTTCTGCCCCTGGAATATGTGGTATTGGGTAAATTCCAGTCGCATTAGATACTGTAAAATAGTCGAGTGGATTAACACCTGCCGCCTTTATTTTTATTAGTACATCGTGGTCTGTCACCACAGGTTGTTCGACATCTTGCTTTATGTTTAAATGTTCAAGGCCTTATTTTTCGAAAATAGCCGCTTTCATATGATTTCCTACCACACATTATTAATGAAGCTTGCTAACATGCCCTTTTGTAAGTATTTCAGTCTTTTTTCGAGTGAACTTAGTCTTCGCCATAGTCTCTTTATCTCCATTCTCGTCCTTCATTTCTATTAGTACGCTCCTTAAGATAGAGATCTGTTGAGTTAAGTTAATTAGATGTAGAAAGCCCAAATAAAGAAATATTGAAATCAGGTCTTGACGTTTGCTCAGTTCTCTGTAGCAGTAGTAGCCCATTTTAATGCCTCTTTTTGCTTGTAGGGGTATATTTTTGCGGTACCATATATTGTTACAAAGGAAAATGGGGGTTTCTGATCATCTACGCAAATGCTTACTCTGTTATCACGCCGAATATTGTTCGCTTTGACTGATGTTCCACCAGTGGTAAAAATGATGTCTCCTACTTTACTTCTACCCATCCCATTATCCAATACAAACCAAATTGGGACAACATGCGAACTTCCATCTTTTTTAACTGTAGCAAGTTTTCCGGGGAAGGTGCCTTGCATAAGAAATCTTGCAATCTCCGCTTTGGACATTTCTGTCATTATTATCAATATTTATCTTGTCTTGAATAATTATCTATTTCTTTTCATCATGCGATTCCATTGTAGTATTCCAAGGTTTCCTTGGTGGTTAGTCAATACCCGTTGTTGAACTAACCTGCGAGGAAAAGGCTCATCAGGAAATCATTGCTGTACTAGGAATAAGAAAAAGCGATATTATTATTAGATAATCAGAACAAAGAAAATCTTCTACAGTGAGCCAAGCTACTTTCATCCTTTTGCAGACACTAAGGCTCTTGATGCTTGTAACATAGAATTGTAAGCAGCGTTATGAACCCATTCCAATTCTGGAATTTCTGGTTAAGAATTAATTGCATCATAACTTACGCGGTTTACGGAGCATTGGAAAGATGGATGGTGATGTGTTTACCTGGATTGTGCCAGGCAATTCGAATCCATGAACATACTATGACACTATGATCAAAATAATATAAGGGTAAATGTAGAAAAGACATTTTCGTTGGATGAAGCTGCCAAAGCACTTGATTACCAAAAGGACGTACATCCGAGAGGCAAAGGCGGGTTAACAATGTAAAAGAAATGCTATCTATCAATGGATGGCATCGTACTTCAACACCAAATACTTGTAAAGTGCACAACCAATCAGGGTCTACTTTATTGCGAACGCAATGTTAGGATTTCAGAGGGACTTCTAGCCCTTACAGGGTAGTGTTGACCTATTGGCTTATTCTTGTAGTAAAGCGTAGCGGACTTAGTCGCAAAAACCCACCTATCTTAAATAATACTTTCATGAACATAGACATATACGTAAATTAGGATGCATATGTTTATCTTCTAAAATATGTTTGATAAAGAAACAGTTTAATATCTCCGTCTATTCCCATAACCACTTCATCTGATAGCTTTACCTGCTTCTGGTATCGAACTACCAGACCCATTTTTACAGATACATATCCAAGATTTACTTGTTTCAGATGACTGCAAGATTCCATGAGTATAGGAAGGTAGTGTTGTATCTAAAGTGGGTAGCAATTTGCAACTTACTAGGTAGTCTACATAAGGCTAACTTTGCAGATAACTATCGGAATCAGACCCGTCGTTTATTCTAACACAAAGCGAAGTTACGAATTTCTTATTAGTAACCAACCGACCATCGGATTACACTTAGAAGCCTTTTCTATGGATTCTGATTTAGCAGCATTCCGTTAAATATAGATAGAGTATGCACCCTAATCAGAACGCAGTCCATAAATTTTCTAAGTAGCGATTGTCATACTCATATGAGACGCCTGCAATTAGTTTCACATCTGTCATACTTACATAGCATAATTGGCTTCATTAGGATTAGTGCTGCTGAGTCATCCCAGCCTTATCGAATGTAATACTGCATATTGCAATTACTGTCGACCGAGTGATCATGATACAAATTTGATATATACAGCCAACGGTCAGTGGATGCAAAGGAATAGAAGTTATACAGTAAGGGCAAGTTGATGCCATAATTTATCTTCTTTTTACAGCTTACCTTTTTTAGTTACATATCTTGACGTAATCCCTGTCCGTAGTCTTCTGATTTGGATTCCTCTCTATCTATAGCCGCCTTTACCGCTGAGCTGCGGGCTCACTGCACACCATACTGTAGTTGCTGCCCTTGCTCGACGCTCTTGACGCCAAGGGGACCTTTAATGACACCGTTTTCTCGATAGATACCCAAGTCCTTCAATTCCTCGTCGGTCATATAGCGGATAAGATCGGTGACTACCTGGATGAACTGCATAAATAATAAACACACGTATGTTTGGTGATAATAATAATGGAAAAAAAGTTGGAAAGGTAGATGAAATCCCTGTTGACTCAGAGCTAATTGAAAGTGCGAGGAAAGTACTAGATGGCAATTGGAATGGCAAATTTACAATTCCTTCCGCAACGCTTTATCCTCATCAATGGGGTTGGTACTCTTGCTTTATCGTTTGCGGCTTCCTATTTCAACACCGATCGGCTGGCAAACAACCAAGAAGATAGGAACGAAAGGGATTTATAACATACTCCAAAAGGGAGCGTCGTAAATTTATCTCAGATATTTATAGAGTCGCATTACCCAAAACAGGACTGATTCTCAAGAAAAACAAACAGGAACTTGTTCCTATTATACAAGGAACTTTGATGCCTGCGAAGCTGCAATATTTATTGGCTCCCAAACATAACCTACAAGAAGCATATCAACTACATTGAGAATTTTATTTGGATCGTCTGGAGATTTGAACCTGTCAGCTTCTTCTTCACGCTGATCTGACGTAAGGAAATATTCGTCCCAACTAGTCCCATCTTTTCCTTTTTCTCCAAGATGGGATGTCATGATAATCTTGGATTTAGGAGCATTAAGCTTGTCTAATTCTCTTTTATAAGTAACAGCAGCTTCCCTTGAAGTTGCGACCAGCATTGCTTTATACCCATTAGGTTCGATACGCTTGCTAAAGTGGTCTATCAAGTCAAGGCATATTTTTCTAATTCTTGCAGGAGCTTCTCCTATTTTCTTTCGTGACATACTCTTTTTTTGAGTCTATCTTTCTTTTCCTGATCAAGGTCTGAAAATACTCGCTCAAAGATTTGGTCTATGCTATCTGCTCCTTCCACAAATAAATCTGGCATCCTGCTTTCGTATAGAATTTTTAGTGTCGCGCCATCTTGTTTTGATTCTTCAAATGAATCTTATTTTGAATCTTTATTAGGGGGTTCTAGACATTTGCAGATTAGTAAATGGCAACTAGCAATGACAACCTTTTGAAACAGCTAATAGAAACGGAAAACGCCCATGATGTTGAAAAAGTGCTCACACTTTTAACGGACGATATTGTGTCCGAAGATGTGGCATTTGGAGTAGTCATAAA
>JBKPHJ010000181.1:0-14167 GCA_046729835.1 Thermoproteota archaeon | reverse complement strand
AAAAGTAGGGGAACAAAGATAATGCCACCACCTATTCCAAAAAGACTAGAAACAAAACCGGCTGCGGATGAAGCACAATAGAATAAGACGCTTGAAACCAAGTACCTGCTTTCCGCTTCAGCATGGCTTTTTTGTATAATGGGTTTACGAAAGAATAAGTAAAAACTCGTGAAGATTAGCAGTATAGCAAAGTAAAGCCTAAAATCGTTTGGATTCAAATTTGAGGAAAGTAACGCGCCAAGTACCGCGAATGGGATAGCGGCAGTGGCCATTTTGATTCCAATTGCATAATTGATTCTTTTCTTTAAAGAGTAAGAAACAATTGATGATACTCCAGTTGAAACTACTGCGAATAAACTAGTTAGCGAGACTTGGGGCGGTAATAAACCCGAAAGCGCGAGTATGGGTGATATTATAATACCTCCACCCAGACCTAGCATAGATCCCACTATCCCAGCAGCGATTCCAATAGCGAAAATCACAGCCAAATTTTCAATCAAACTAGTTGTGTCCTCTTGGTAATTCGATTTCTGAAGGCAATAAATGATTTGGTAGACCAATATGAAATCTTAGGTATATTAGTTAGGAAACTACTTTAGAATATGAATTGCGTCTAATAATTATTGGATTCGGGAATGTCGGCCAGAATCTTGTTAGGATTCTCCTTTCTAAATCTGCGGAACTCTACAGCTTGTATGGTCTGAATCCAAAGGTAGTTGCCTGTGTCGACAGCAAGGGTGTAGCCATATCTCAAGATGGTTTAGATTTCGATAGACTCTTAGGAGCAAAGAGTGCTAAAAAGTCTGTCTCAGCTTATCATGGCAAGAGTGTAATTTACGACCCTGTTGACATAATAGAAAATACTGAAGCAGAAGTAATGATTGAACTTACGCCTACCAATCTCGAAAACGGGGAGCCGGGGATTACTCATATCACGTCTGCAATGAAGACTGGAAAGCATGTTATTACTGTTAACAAGGGACCACTGGCCATCGCATTTCCTTCTTTGATCGAGTTGTCTAGCTATAACAACGTTAGATTGGGATTTAGCGGCACTGTTGGTGGAGGTACTCCTATCCTAGAATTTGCGAAAAAATGCTTGAAAGGCGACCGAATACTCTCCTTTAGAGGAGTTCTCAATGGAACGACCAACTACATCCTTACCAGGATGGAGGAGGGGCTCACTTTTCAAGACGCATTAGCTGACGCCAAACAGAAAGGGTACGCTGAAGCTTCCCCTAAATTAGATATAGAGGGATATGATGCCGCAGCTAAACTGGTGATAATGGCCAATTGGATTATGGCCAAGAAAGTCACTATCAGAGATGTTACTAGACGTGGTATTTTAGACGTGGATCTACATTCGGTAAAAAGAGCCCATGACAATGGCAAGGCAATTAGATTAATTGCATACTGCAATCACGGTTCGCTGCAAGTAATGCCTCTGGAAATTCGAAAGGATGATCCTGTCTGCGTGTCTGGAACTCTAAATGCAGTGACCTTCGCCTCAGAATATTCCGGCGAGAAAACAATTATCGGTAGAGGAGCCGGCGGGTTAGAAACGGCAAGTGCAATCCTAAGAGATTTGATTGAAATACGAGAATCAATGTCCATGCGGTCTAATTTATCGGCATAAGAAAATAGGGACATTGCGACATCAAGCTAGTGACAGCCGGTGCTTCTTCAAGTGTCACAATTCTAGGTCCCTACATGAATGTCAAAAGAAATAATAGCCAGCAAATCATGTTTGTGTCTTAATGTATAGCGGGGAGTTGGAGGTTCAAGCCAAACGAAAAACCCTTGCTATACTGCATGACGAAATCGGTAAAATTTTGAATTCTGCAAGGGAACTTTCTTCGTTGGCCAAGGGTGTCACAGGAAGCGAACCTCACGATCCTCAACTTTGCTTAGATCGGATCCGAATAGCAGAGGAAAATGCAGATAATTTGAGGAGGCGCGTAACAAGGGAGGTCGCGGAGATAGGAAGCCTGATGGTCTATAGAGAGGACATTTTAAGAACAGTATATATCATGGACGATATTGCAGGGTACATAAGCGGGGTAGCTTTTAGACTAGCAAATATGAAAATGGATGTTATCATTATAGGCAAATTTGCCAAAGATATTAACGAGCTAATTAGCATGGTAGTTGATGCTACATTCAGACTCAACGAAATGGCTAGGGCATTAAGCATTAATCCATCAAGCACCATTGAACTCGCTCAAGAAGTTCAAAGATTGGAAAGACAAGTGGACAATAAGCACAGAAGCTTGATAATAAAAGCTTTGAATGAAATCTCAGTGACAAAGGATTTAATCCTTTTGAAGGACGCTATTGAAGGTATAGAAGGCATGGCAGACAAATGCCAGGAAGCTTCTGATTCTCTAACGATTTTGGCTCTGAGTATGTAATGGGGATTCGGGTTCTGGGACATCTAATAGAAAATCGAATAGTTATCTGGAATGTCGATGAGTCTCGCTCTTTGTTTGGAAACGCCTACTACGGCAAGCCAATTGGGATTTCAAAACCACGAGGAATTGATTTTGATGTTCCCATAGTACTAGACCTGATTGAGGGATGTTACCTACTCGAGAAAAAAGAATTGCGTATAATTTCTAGATTTTCGAAAGAAATTTCCTTCAGGCGAATTAAGATGGTGTGTAGAAAGCAATATGACAATTTCGATTCGAAGTATCTGGTATTCAAAGTATTAAAAGACAAGGGGTATATTGTATCACCAGGAATAAAATTTGGGTGTGATTTTGCTGTATACGAGCGAGGCCCTGGGATAGATCATGCTCCTTTTTTGATATCGGTGTATGTCCCTGGAACCAATATCACAGCTACATCCATAGTACTCAGTGGTAGATTGGCTACTACCGTTAAAAAGCAATTCATTCTTGCTTGCCCCCGGCTATTGAATAATGAGGTCGACTTCATAGGGATAGATTGGTGGCGGGCATAGCTGCAAGCTGTGATACTTCGTGAATTTCTCGATACGTAGTCGGGTTCAGCAAAATGGGTGAATCATACCCTGAAGGGCCTTCTAATGATTTTCATGTGCACAAATAATGGTGGACATCGGAGAAATTAATTGTCTGGATACAAACTGATTTGTTTAATCAAGGAGGACTAGCACATCGATAATTAATCCTCTATAGGTGTGGCTCTGTAAAGTTAGTAGATTTAGCTAAGGTGCCCTCTTCTGTTGTATATGTTAGGCGTTCGAGGATTAGAACATCCACCATCCACCGAATTGACCATTTACGCACTGAACTATACTTTCTAGGCCTGAGTCTCAGTAGCGCAGCAAAATCATTGGAACCACCCATCGAAGAGAGGAACCAAGTTGTTGTATGGGATTGGCTATAACGATTCAAACCAATCGAGCCATATTTGACACGAACCAGGGCTATGCCTTTATTATTGACGAATGGTCTTCAGCTAAAGCTCAACGATGTCGTATATTCGAATGACGGTTTTTGGTATACAGAAGCATGTTCTTCTCTTGGACTTGAGCACATATTACATTAACCATTCCAGAAAATCATCAGAGAAAAAACAAATGAATATTTCAAAAATAGAACAAGGAGTTTTGATGGTTGTTCTTTTTTCAGGCATAGTGAATTCAATTTAAGGACTCGTGTATGTAATTGGTTGAGTCCTTTTGTGTTCATGCATAACGCTGATATTTGACATATCAAATTTATGATTCATAAGAGTACAGAGGTGATCGCACTTAACAGGACCATTGATAGCTTACAAAATTGATTTAAATAAGAGCACCCAATCATTAATTGGTGTGACCAACTCAGTTATCTCTCCTTTGCCCTTAACTGGGAAAACTGTTCTCGTTACAGGAAGTGGGACAGGAATAGGTCAGGCCATTGCAACAAAATTTGCACAGAATGGCGCAAGCATCATAATTATGGGACGAAGGCAACAGCCCCTTGATGAGACACGAGAATTGCTGTTAAAAACTATATCTTCTGTTGGATCATCTGCGGATGTAATTTCATTTCCTGGGGTTGATGTGTCAGACGAACAATCTTTACTAGAGATGTATAACTCGATTAAACAGAATTCGAAGAGTTTAGATATAATAGTAAATAATGCTGGTGTGTCTGGCCCTGTTAAGGTCTTTACAAATGCAGACTACAGCGAATTCAAGGAGTGTGTAGGGATTCACTTAACAGGAACGTTCCTCACATCAGTGCTTGGTCTAGGGCTACTACCAAAAAACGGCACGATAGTCACCATTTCCACCTATTTCACCGAAGAAAGTAAATATGAACAACGTCCATATCGATTCAGAACGCCTTATACCGCTGCACAGGGAGCAAAGAACAGACTTGCAGAGGCCTTGGCATGGGAACTCGTTGAACGGCATATGAAGTCGGTCGCCACTAATCCTGGACCTGTCCATTCAGACAGAATTTATAAAACTGTCTATCCAAAGGCGGCAGCTGAATTCTTAAGGATCGGAGGATTCAAGAATATGAAGCCACATGCGATAGAATATACTCTCTCAAAAATTTTGCCTTTCTTAGGTAGTGATATTGTGGAGATTGCAGCGAAACAGAGAGAGATTGCCAGAGAACTGGTTGACTCTAAGATGGTTACCGATTCCGACCTAGAAGCCATAGAACATGATACCTCAGATCTCATCGGGAAGTTATACCAGATCGCAGAAAAAATTCAAGATAATACTAAAAAGATGATTGTTGATAACGAATTTTTGACACAAGAAGACGTAGCGGAGATGGTTCTTATGATATCTTCTGAAAAAATGAGTAGACTGATAAATGGCCGTATAATACCACACGACAGGGTATTTTATACTGTGAAGCCATCTATAAGTAGCGTAGTACAACAACATGATTTAACCCTTGATGGGAAAGTCATGTTGATAAGTACAAGCTCAGAGGACTCAAATGATATCTCGAGGATAAAATCACTGCGTGAATCAATGCTGAATCGAGGAGCAAAGGAGGTTGTCGTATTCTCTACAGGGAACGTCGGTCATTTAGAGAGCTTCTTACATCATCAAGTAGATCTCTCAAATGAGGAAAATGTTATTATGATGCTAAATAGGTTTAAGAGCAAACTTGGCAGGATTGACGGGTTAATTCATTTCACTGGACGACATGACTACAACAAATCTTTATTAGAGGTTTCAATGCAACAGTGGGAATTTTTAGTTCAAAGATTTATTCTTATTCCCGCATTGATGACGAAGCAGATTGCGATTGCTATGGCTCCGGAGGGGGCACTGGATGAACCCAATAAATTTAGGAATTCTGCTGGAAACATAATAATAGTAGGGCCAGATTGGCCGAAAGGGTCCAAAATATGTGGTCTAGTCAAAGCAAGATCTGAGCTTTTCAGAGGAGCTCTGAGACCATACGTAGCAACAGTAAATCAGGAATTATCAGATGTATTGGATTCACGAATCCGTTTGTACCTAGTTTTGCCAGGAAGCCTCGATGACGGGGAGATAGACGAAGTGCGACTGAAGGAGTCCATAATTAACCTTATCTCGAGATCCGATGCGGATAAGCATGAGAGCATTTTCTACGTAGGTAATTGACTTCTAATGCAGTTTGAGAATTTCTAGCTAATTCAAAAAGATTTTAGGAAGATCTTGTACGTCACTGTACTTAACTCACCGACAACAGCTAAATCTACTAATTTTTTTACCTAAGTAATCTTCTTATGTTTCAGTAGACTGTTCTTGATTCCCGCTTGCGATTTCTTGAGCTGGCGCTGCTTGATCCGAAGACCCATTTACTATCTCGGCTGTAGCGAAGCGGTTTCCCACTTGTGTGACTCTTATCTTTGCGTTCTGACCTACTTTGCCATCCTTAACAAAAATAACAAATCCTTGAACTCTAGCGATTCCATCGCCTTTTCTGCTTATTTCCGAGATCTGTACGTCATATTCCTTCCCTGTCTCTACTGGTTTTGGTCCGAAACTATCGTTTCTTCTAAATCCACCGTAACTCATACCTTATTCCTTGCTTACACACTTATCGTTACCCTATATAAATCGTGGTAGCTGTTGGATCTCAACTTCCGATCCTTATTGTTTCACTACATGCAGACCTTACCGATTCGATCCCTGATAAAACAGCCAACATGCTAGTCCTAGGGTTATCAACGTGGGGTGTATTGTTAGCCGTTATTTGTAGAACGCCAAATTTACCGCATGCAACTATCTCATGTCGATTCACATCGATGCTAGGATCAACAAGTATTCGGACGAGTATTTTATCAATATCACCTACAGCGAGAGCCAATGCTGCTGAAACGTTTACATTTGACGGGAACAACTCAATGGCTTCTTGAACACTTCCCTCATATAATACCGTTCTAACGGACAGATTCGAGAGTATTATGTCTCGATGCATTTTAAAAAAAGGTGCCCCTTCTAGCGATTTTGGACTTTTAGTTGTAGAGATGACCAGTCGATCCAGATGACTTCGCACTGCCTTTATTGTATCTATCCCCGCGATTGCACCTGTCGGAATATGGATTACTGCAGCGTTAACCACAGCCAAAGATTCAAGCTCTTTCCTAAACTTCTCATCAATCAACTCTCCTATGCTGAAAATAATGAGATGTTTGCCGCTCGATAAGATCTTTCGAGCGTACTGTCTCACAGCACCTCGACTTGCTGATTCTACCACTATATGAGTGCCCTTGTACACATCGGATCGAAAAAGGGACTCTGGGTCGGAAAAAATTATTGGCTTCTCATTCTGGAGGATAGAGTTCACAAACCTTAGACGGTCAGTTGACATGTCAACCATAAAGCTAAGCTTCGCGGAAGGGATCTGTTGCTTATCAATTGATCTTGCGATCTCGCAGCCTATGGTTCCACAACCAATTAAGCCTACATTCTTCAAACCTGATCTAATTGTAAGGACCGTGAAGATTTAACTGCTTGGCTAGCGTCTGGGTCCTCTCTCAGGTTTTCGCTGGCCCGGAGCCCTTCTTTTTTCAAAACGCTTACTATAATTGTTCTTATTCCGGAGTATAGATATAGGACTTTCTCTAGATTTTCCTTGAATCTTAGGAGTCTGGCCTCGAACTTTTCCAGCTTTTGTTAGTGAGCCATGTGTAGGCATCTCTAGTAGATCTCTTCGCTTCTAGTATATAAATTCTTGATAACGCAAGACTTCTACATAGATGACATAGAAATGCCTCGCTTAGAATATTTTCAGCCCGGATACGCGTTTTATCCATCCATGATACAATTCGAGTACAAGCGCCTTTTCGTGGCTATACCAGAGTACTTCAAGCCAACTGTCCAACTTCGTGGGCGTTAAGGGCGGTCAAAATGTTTGGAATTTCAAAGCAGGCGAGGTATTAATAAAATTCAGGCGTTATGCGACCTTGATGACATTTGAGACGGAATTCTTAACTCCACAATTAAGAGATGGGTCACATATGTCCAACCCTCAAAATAAAACCAAAATTGCAAAGGGGCAATTGTTGCCCAGAGAATTACACACAATTGCAAATCCATCCTGCAATATACTCGTTTAAATCCCTATGGTAGCTAAGAATTCAAATAATCATAATGTTGAAACTTGATGACTATTCAGTTAGGATAATAGAGCTCAAGAAAGAGTTAAATGCGGTAATTTTGGCGCACAACTATCAGCTGCCTGAAATTCAAGACATAGCTGACTTTGTTGGTGATTCACTCGGCTTGTCTAAGGAAGCAGCTAGCTCAGATGCGAAGCTAGTAGTGTTCTGTGGTGTTCACTTTATGGCAGAAACAGCGGCCATATTGTGCCCCGAAAAGACGGTATTGATACCTGATACTCAGGCTGGTTGTTCATTGGCCTCTGCTATTAATCCTCAAGAACTCCTTGCCTGGAAATCGAAACATCCTGAGGCTATCGTTGTGAGTTATGTTAACACCACAGCAGAAATAAAAGCCCTATCTGACTATTGCTGTACGTCGTCTAACGCGGTTGAAATTGTAAATTCAATACCTCCTGATAAGGAAATACTCTTTCTACCCGACTTGTTCCTAGGATCATATGTAGCCAAACAAACGGACAGAAAAAACATGCTCATTTGGCCAGGTGAGTGTCACGTTCATGCCGGTATGACATATCATGATATAAACAGATATTTTGAAAACAGTGGAGAAGCAGAACTCTTGATCCATCCTGAATGCGGATGTACCACAGCAGCCCTTTATCACTATGGAGAAGGCGAAATCAAGAAACCCTGTCACGTACTCTCCACGGAGGGAATGATCAAATATGCATCGTCATCAAAGTCGGATAAGTTTATAGTAGCTACAGAAATTGGAATACTACATCGGATGAAGCAGCAGAACCCTAGCAAGACTTTCCTGCCCTTGAAAGATGATGCTATATGCAAATATATGAAGATGATCACACTTGAAAAGGTGTACAATTCGCTGAGAAATAAGGTTCATGTCGTGAGCGTTCCCGAGAACATCGGCTCGAGAGCAAGAATTGCCATCGAGAGAATGCTTGCTATATGACATTACTAAGAACTAATGATCTATCCTGAATATGTGTCTTAAGACATTATGTCTATAACAGAAGGTCGAATGTCTTTAATACTTCCCTTTACGCCTCACGACCATACTAAAGTCCACTGCTTTGGGTGAATGCGTCAAAGAACCTATTGATACAAAATCTGGTTTCAACAACGCGTACTCACGAATATTCGATGAGTTGATGCCTCCTGAGATTTCGACTTGCATCCCCTTTCTTAATCCAAGTTTCTGCAATTTGGACAAAGCAACCTTTGCATTTTTTACGGAAAAATTATCGAGCATCACAATATCTGCACCAGCCCGCACCGCAGACAATAGCTCGTCTGTTGACCGCACTTCACATTCTATTTTCGTGTTTATTCCTGTGTGTTTTCTCGCATTACGGATGCACTTAGTAGCCGTGCCCACCAGGGCTATATGATTGTCCTTTATAAGAATCATGTCATCAAGTCCCATTCTATGTGGAAACCCTCCGCCGATCTTTACAGCTTTCTTGTCAAAAACTCTCATCCCAGGAGACGTCTTTCTCGTCGCACTGACTTTCGTATCAACATGCAGTTTTCTCAAAATCTCGACGCACCTCCTGCTTTCCGTTGCTATACCGCTCATACGCATCAATAAATTAAGCGCAGTCCTCTCAGCTTTCAACAAGGACCTGGCATTTCCAGTTAGCGACAATACTTTTTGATCTTGCTTCAGAACGGTTCCCTCTGGAATATGTTTTCTAAGTGAACAGCCGCACAGCTCAAATGCAATACTAGCTTCTTCTATGCCACAAAGGACGACTTCCTCTGTAGATACCTTGCACCAAACTGAAGCTTCTGCAGAGATATTTTTTGGCACAACCGATCCGCTGGTAATATCACCCGTACCGATATCTTCGTCAAGATACTCCTGAATCCTAAATCTATGCGAAAGATAATGCTGTAATTGCACGTCGTCCCTATGCATACTGAGACTTGTCGTCACGTAGCTTTTAATGCATATTTATGCGGTACGTGAAGTTCAAGTGTAGCGGCGACCCTGGATCGTTGAGTGTCATAAAGCAAGATCATTCCAGACCAATGTGGAGTCAGTTCCGAAGAATTGCACACCGGACACACCTTGCCAAATGTTAACGCCCTACATTTTTTGCATGCTAGTTCTTTGGGCATTACTTATGAGATCCTCGCTTTTTTTCCTTTATCGGTACAGTTGACTGAGTCTGCTGGGATTTCTTTACCTCCTGCTCTATCCATTCTAATGCACCTAAAAATGGTTGCCTACAGGTTATGCCTATCTTGCCCATCGCTGCTCCTTTACCTAGACTTACCGCTGTTATTCTTCCCCGCACCTTCGATCCAATCTTGATCGACCGGGCAGACTGATTTGCCAGTATAATTCCTTGCTTTACGTCACTTTTGAGAAAGTCATCTGTTATTTGGGATAAATGAAGCAATGCATCAGTTGGTCCTATTCTAACAAACGCCCCGAAATCAGTGATCTCGACTATTTCCCCTTCGACGATTTCCTGTAACCTAGGGTAGAAAGTTAGTGCTTTAAAATTTACTCTATGATATGTTGCTCCATCGCCCGCTACGAGCTTGCCCACAGGGTTTGTATTAGCATCTATAATCATGATCACATAGCCGAGCTCAGGACTGATCATACTCTCATATTTCTCTTTAAGAAGTCCAATAGCAGTCTTGTTTAGGGATGGGGTCAATCGATCAGGAGGAATCCTAATAACATCACTCATATGGACTATCGCAAACATGATATACAATTGTTAGCGATGAAGCTTCAATTTATTAATCTTTTGATAGGGGGATACGAACGAAGTTCTTTAAGCCTCTTGCTGAACTGAATGGCAAATAATTTCCTGTCCATTCAGCGCCAATTCTAAGCTGTGTATATTGGATTCATTGAGAATTTGTAAATCCCAAGAACCAGCTGAAAAACTAACCTAAGAATCCACAAGTTGGCCCTGCACCCCATTTTCAAATGATTAAAAATATACAATTATTATTAACGGTTTAAATACTGAGAGCTTTAATCTAGAATTAAATATGACGAACGTGGACCAAATCTTATCCTCACTTAGAAAGGTTATAGATCCGGAACTACACAAGGATATCGTGTCCATGGGTATGATAAAAGATCTTAGTATCTACGATAAAAAAGTGTCATTCACTCTGGAGTTAACCACCCCAGCCTGTCCCTTCAATAGTGATATTGAGCAGGAAGTGCGAAATTCAATGCAAAGTATAGGTGTAGACGACTTGGATCTTAGGGTCACCGCCAAAGTTATGGAAGGAAGAGCAGTCTCGATGGACGAGTTACTTCCGAAGGTCAAGAATATTTTTGCGGTAGCAAGTGGCAAAGGGGGAGTAGGAAAGACTACCGTAGCAGTTAATCTTGCCTTGGCTTTGTCTAAAACTGGTGCGAGTGTTGGCCTTTTGGATGCTGACATATATGGACCAAGCGTTCCTTTGATGCTTGGAATCAGGGATTCACCAGAGATAGTCAATAACAAGATCCAACCTGCTTCCTCAAACGGGGTGAAGGTCATCTCGATGGGTTTTTTCTATGAACAGTCTCAGCAGGCGGGTATTTACCGCGGTCCTATAATCTCTGGGATAATAAAACAATTTATCACTGACGTCGAATGGGGAGAATTAGACTACCTAGTGATAGATCTTCCGCCAGGGACAGGTGATGCTCCTCTTACAATGGCTCAGACAATCCCGATAACGGGGGTTCTCATAGTAACAACCCCACAAGATGTTGCGATGAATGTAGCGATCAAGTCAGTTGGGATGTTTAACAAGCTGAATATTCCTCTGATAGGTGTCGTAGAAAACATGAGCTTTCTCGTATGTCCACATTGTGGTGAGAATACGTACACATTCGGAAAAGGAGGCGGAGAGAAAATTAGTGAAAAGTTTAACATTCCATTCCTAGGCAAGATACCGTTGAATCCTATTATTCGAGAGGGAAGCGATCTCGGCAAGCCGGTGGTCCTGGTTGAACCGAGTTCATTGTCTGGTCAAGCCTTTGAGAAGGTTTCAAGGGCGGTGGCAGGACGTATAAGCGTAATCGCCGCAAATATTAAGGAAAACGATCTTCCGGAAAAGACTTCAGCAGCGCCTGCACAGTGAATCAAGCTGGAATGCTTGTCGGACAGGAAATTCTTCAGATTCTGAAAAAACCGCTTGGCGATATCATTAGATACGATCAGATAGAGAGAAGTAAAATACTCAACCCTTCAACTCCTTCGCAGAAGCTGATAACGGTTGGTGACACGACAACAGTAAAGCTTCTGAGCCTTGGAATTATCCCTGATTTAAGCGTCACTGATGGCTTAGAAAGACGACAAATTTCTACTACTAGCATTGAAAGTTTGAATTCTATGATCTACGCGTTGTCAGGATCGAAAGTAGTAGTACGACTAACTTGTCGGAATGAAGCAGGATCAATATCGTCAGAAGCCGTTTCCACTCTCCGCAGGGCATTAGCTTGTCATCCGCCAGTCATTTTAAGGGTTAAGGGTGAAGAGGACCTGATCACGCTCCCCCTGATTGCCTACGCACCAATTGGGTCGAGAATACTTTATGGTCAACCTGCAGAAGGGATCGTAGATGTAAGGGTTAACAATAAAACTCGGCAGAAAGCTAAACGTTTAATGCGGAGGATAGGTTTCGATTTTCAAGGGGAATGATGAGGTGGTGGCTGACTGATCAGATGGATGATTGTATACACATTAACTTTTCCTGACCCCAAATCTCGCTGCTTGTTTCATGATAGCAGTGAACTTGTGGATGAACGGGTTTATTCAAGTGATAGATGACAGCTACACCTGCACTTCTCGATTATTACATCAAACGAGCAATCTCTGCTCTCTTTGCAGGAATCTGGCAACGGCCATTCACCTGGGCAATCGGAGTGCCGTCCTCTCTTGCAAAAATAGGTAAGACACATTACGCTATTGCTCTGTATTTAGCTGTATTTGTAGATTCTAGGTTGTACTTAGTTGAGGTCTATATTGAATAACTGGGGCGCATAGATCGAACCTTCTCTCACCCTCTTTACCTTTGCAACCGACAGATAATGTGGCCAGATCGTGACAATAATTCCCCCTTCCGGTACGCCCTCTGGCGCTGTAATAACCTCTATGTGCGATTCGAGGACACCCATCTCCACCAATTTGAATTTGCTCCGCCTTATCAGATCATCAGGCATGCCGCTGCTATAAAGAAAAACCTTGCCTTCATACTTCAACTTATCGTTCATGAGTAGTATATCGAAGGTATCATTCTTTATGCATTCTTAAATACGCATAACATTAAATGCGGAACCATTCGAAACGATTCTCGATTGTACCGCTGGAATATTACTGCCCACAATGGAATACTCAACTAGAGATTGCTAATGTGAAACTTGGACATACAACCAGTGCATTCATAAATTTCTTCGCCCACCTGTCCCCCTACGTTAAATCTTACGATTGTCGTACACTTAGGACACCTACCTTCAACAGTTCTCGCTCTTCTAATGGGCTTGTTCCTTGATTTTCTCCGGCTACCCATCTTTGAAACGAAAGCAAGTCCCTATTTATAAATCTGATTATATCGAATAGCAACATTAGAAATCGCAAGTTGCTTGCCTGCTATTATATTCACACAATCTGGTGACGTTTGCTTCGTCGTGTTGTGATGATACCGAGACTAAGAAATCCTATTCCGACTGCCAAAATTAGGTAATCCGCAGGGATGAGCAGTGACCAAACTTCATTTGTCGTTCCTGCATACAAGAACAAGATTGACAGGAAAATAAGCGCGATGCCAGTTATCGTCTCACCATTCATATCCATTTAGGCTAGAGTAACAATTGCCTGACTTAAATACAAATCCTTCATAGCCTAGTCTAACATGTTATCAAGTCACATCAATGCAGGTTACCTACTATTTCAATACAGAAATATCGGTTGCGTGCCGAATTATGAATACATGTACAATTGAACCTGTCTTGTGAATTCCTTGGTACTTAGATGACCTCCCAAATCCCTTGTCTTCATATGTTCCTGCAACATACGCATTATTGCATGCTCTATCCTATTTCCTTCAGCAATGGCCTGTTCGTCACCATGTTTAGCCCCCAACCATTGAAGCATCATTCTAGTGGAAAGTAGGATCGATACGGGATTCGCAACACTCTGTCCCTGTATATCAAATGCAGCACCATGAACTGGTTCAAAAAGCCCAAATTCCTTTCCAATATTTCCAGCTGGACCCATGCCCAGTCCGCCAACTACCTGTGCAGCCTCGTCAGAGATGATATCGCCAAAAAGATTTGAGGTAACTATCACATCGAAATCTTGCGGCTTCCGAATCAAGTTCATCGCACATGCATCTACATACATCTCCTCATACCGGATATCTGGATTTAGCAACGCACATTCGAAGCAAACATTCCTGAATAATCCGTCGCTCTTCTTCAGAACATTTGCTTTATGGACGAGAGTAACCTTCTTCTGCTTGTTTCTCAACCTGGCCAATGCAAATCCATATTCGATTATTCTTCCAACGGCTCTCTTGCTGGTCCGCCTAAGGGATATAACAGTATTCTCATCTGAGAAGA
>JBKPHJ010000180.1:0-2938 GCA_046729835.1 Thermoproteota archaeon | reverse complement strand
GGCAGCTTTAGGAGCAGGTATGGCCAGAAGGCGGGCTGGATATGAGATGGACCAACAAGCACAAGCATACGACGCTCAACAACGACAAGCACAAAATCAAATCGAAGCACTACAGCGACAACTGGAACAACAAAAACAACAGCCCCAACCACAGCAAGAAGACCTTACTGAAAAGTTGAAAAAATATGCTGATTTAAAGAAACAAGGATTATTAACAGAAGAGGAATTTCAGAAACTCAAGGCGGACTTATTATCAAAATTGTAATCTGTAAGCTACAGCTAGACAAAGGATTAATTTTTTAATTATGGCTTTGTAACATTCACGAATCTATGGAATTACAGTATTTAACAAGATTTTTTATTATTGAAAAATTGCGATATCCTGAAAAGTAATACAAAAGAAATAGAAGAATAGTGATGTTATTATCATCTCAATTAAGTCATTGTGCCTTACCACGATGAAAATAGGCTATTTCATCTGCAGAATAATACAAATGTAACTTATTTCTAGTTTGTGTGTTTCTTGTTAAACATTTATGCCATGATAGAAGTCTTATATATAATCCAATTAACCATGATACTTGAAGCATGTTATCATCTCTCTTCGTATGCTTATGCTTATTTATAGGGCTAATGATCGTTATATCATCGCCTGGAATAAACCATGTCTTCGGAAATTCGGTAATCTCAGTAATACCAGTAGGTAGTTTTCCACAGGCACTAGTTTTCAACCCATCCAATAACAACATCTATGTGACTAACCGTGATTCAGGGACTGTGTCTGTAATTGAAACTAACAATAATACAGTGATTAAAAGCGTTGCCGTTGGTGCATCTCCTCAGGCACTAGTTTTCAACCCATCCAATAACAACATCTATGTGACTAACCGTGATTCAGGGACTGTGTCTGTAATTGAAACTAACAATAATATAGTGATTAAGAATGTTACCGTCGGTAGCTTCCCAGAACAATTGCTCTTCAACCCAGACAACAAAAATATTTACGTAGCTAATGTGATTTCAAACTCTATTTCTGTAATTGACAGCAATGTTAATGAGGTTACCAATGATATTGAAGTTGGTATAGATCCTGTAGACTTGGAATTTAATCCTTCCAATAATTATATCTACGTAGCAAATGAAGGCTCAAACACTGTCTCAGTTATTGATACTGGCAATAACAATACGCTGATCAAAGAGATAGAAGTCGGAGGTTCGCCTATATCCTTAAAATATAACCCCTCAAATAACGGGATATACGTTGCTAATAGGGATTCAGGAACAGTTTCTGTCTTAGATACCAGGAATAACACGGTAGCTACCTGTTATGACAACGCCCAAAGCCATGGCAACAACTATTCCTATTACAGTATTGTTTTTCATCATGTGCCGATGGGTAACATAATATATAAATGAGTTGGGAAAATTGGGGACATCCGAAACTTCAATTTGATTATTCTATGAAATACCACTGGCTTGTCTGCATACTTTTGAAGGAAACTATCTTTCGTCGTCTTCTATCATAGCAAGTATGTCATCTTAGCGCTAACTAATGGTGAATACAAATGGTTTTGTAACGTTACCGGGCTGCCTATTCTCTGTTAGGTAATAAACAGTGGCAGTTGCTGGAGTTTTCCCAGCCTTGATTGCTTGGTATATTGTCCCAGGAACTGGACCGGCCACTGTAACCTCTTCTCCTTGGTTTAATTCGAACGGGGATGAAGTAGCGGTGCAGCCTTGGAATTGATCCTGTCTTATAACCACATTTCTCATAAAGAACGCAGTTAAAGGTGAATCGCAACGCCCAGCAGGTAACATTATTGTGTCTGGTGAATTATTAACTACTGTTGCTAATAGTTCAAAATTGCTGCCAGCCTTTACATTTGAAGGTGAGGGATGAATATTTATCAGATCAACCCCTGAGCTTGTCGTATTCCCAGTCGAATTGGTAGATTGGGAGTATGCATATTGATTCTCTGCTACCTCTGGAAAACACAGGAAAGTAAAAGTGATGAGTATGGCTAACACAGAGAGTATGATATATTGCTTAGTCTGCATATAGAATATCTCATTTGATGTCCGCGGGAATATTTGTACTTATCTGTCATCTCGAATTA
The DNA here is from genome assembly GCA_046729835.1 of Thermoproteota archaeon. Taxonomy (GTDB): domain Archaea; phylum Thermoproteota; class Nitrososphaeria; order Nitrososphaerales; family Nitrososphaeraceae; genus TH5896. The sequence goes on along the minus strand of JBKPHJ010000180.1, from coordinate 821 downwards.
TTTACTGTTAATCATTTTAAGTTTCTTAAATCTTCTTTACTTGTCTTGTATCTGAATATTCGCTAAAAAAGGATCCCTTTGGGGTCCTATCCGCTGTTTATTCAAAACTTTGTTACGCCTGATATAATTTACCATGGGATTGTAGAACCCCTAATCTTGAGAGATCTGCACAAAGATCCGATGTTCTTACAATCAAGAAGAGGGTATCACTTTTGAGCTAATTCTTCAAAATCATTAACACCATCTTACGTCTAAGAAGGTAAATAGTGGAAACACCTTATTCATAACTGATAACCTTTGTCAGAAGAATTTTTTTCTAAGGTTAGGATAGATATAGAGGAGCAAAGCAGGTTACTTTTGACCTTTGCTACACGCACTGATGTTTCACAGAATGATAAGGCTATATTGTTAAAAGCAGAGTACTATTTGCTCAGACTGAGCCGTGTTTTTTATATAAACAAGATTGATTCTGCACTCTTTAGAATAAGGGAATCTCAAAACGCATTTCCTGAGTTGCATGGCAAGACAAGGAGTCTGTCATTGAGGAATCACTACGAGGGAATAATAAGATTGTTGGCTACGATACAATCTGAGTATAAAGACATACATATTGAATAACTTTGACTCGTTTGAGAATTAGGTTCTTATACTTTATAGCTCTTCGATGTCCAAATACCGACTTTTATGCTCTTTAATCTTAGAAACAAAATCGTTAGGATCGTTCGTTCGTCTTACCCTACTTCCTGGATATATTGAGAGAAACTTTTATTGAAAACTACGGCAATCATTTACGGGTTCACCCATATAGCTGGACGACAACT
>JBKPHJ010000179.1:0-16261 GCA_046729835.1 Thermoproteota archaeon | reverse complement strand
CCTGACGTTCCAGTCTAATTCTTGTCTTGCTGTTGTTCATGAGCTTACTGTAGGCTCTTACTAACGCATTCTCTGCAGTCTCCCAAGTAACAGAGAACTTTTCTCCAGAGTATTCTATAGAGGCATCAGCACCGAAATGCCACATAGTGACAGTCCATTCTGAATGAGCTGGAATTATACTGGCATCTCTACAGCCAGCACTAGAAGAACTATCACTATCCCCAATCAGGCTAAAACCCTTGAACCTACGAGCTTCCTCAACTATTCGAGATAATCTTTCTTCCACAACAGATAACGCATTTGTCAATCGGATGATACCATTGATGTCTAGTGCAATTGGATTAAGGGAGCATCCTATTACAATGCTGACAGTATCAGTCCTATGGATACTTACTTTAATGAGTAGATCTCGAATCTTCCAGGTCGGCAATAATATGTCCTTGCTTTTAGAATTTACAGTATATTCGGAGCCCAGAGCATCGTTAGAAATTGTTGAAGAGATAATTGCATAGATTCCTGGACTGACAAACCTTAAACGGATGTCGTGAACCGAGTTCCTGTCTAGTGGCAGATCTCTGATAATTCTATACAAGGGGTTAGAAGATATTTGTAAGGGTAGTGTTGATGTTGATGAGATGACGGGAACCCCCGCATGGTTAGCTGTCACTCCCATCCTACCGGCTGTATCAAATTTTACACCTCTAAGAGTATAGAATGTAACATTTGATTTGTACGAAACTTCGACTAACCCTTCTTTCATCAAATGAGAGATATTATTTCGGAACGTTCCATGTGCCATTTTATATTCCTGGCCGTCAACTTCAAATTTTATGAAGTCTACATAAGAAAATGGCCTTAGTTCCTCATGAACTAAATGATAGATGTGGATCACCATGACATCTGTCAGATCACTCAAGGTCTATACGACGATTCTTGTATATTTCCAGTGCTGACACCCAGTAACCTGTCACTGTCATTAATGTGTCATTGAACATTGATAATAGTAAGACGTACACTTGTCTATTGTCATTGCTTGGTGATGAATGGGATTCTAATCTATGGTACATAGCATTTCACTCAGATCAGTTTGATTCTAATTCCTTGCAAACTCTAGCGAACACTTCTTGTGCTACCTCTCTATCGACTTCCAACACGCATTCATCATCCTCTGGACAGATACGTACTTGAAGCGGAAGAGTTAGATCTCCTACCAGGGGTAAGTTCTTGGAATAAACTTTTGGCAACATTTTCTTAGTTAATCCTGTTATCTGCTTCTTCATATGCTGAGGTTGAGGATCATTTGACTGGCGTTCTTTGGAAGCTGATACGAATGAGTCTTTTGGTATTCCCGAATTCAATTGTTGAATCTCTTTTTCATGGATCTGTTTTAGTTCTTCTTTTTCCCTTTGTAGTTCTCCGATTTGTCTGTCTTTCTTCATTAGAGCTTCTGGGATTACATTATCTGAGATATTTTTGATCTCCTCTTTAAGAGTTATATTTTCCGATTCTAGTTTAGCAACATAATTTTCAGCTCCATCGGCCTGAGAAATAGAGTATTTGACGGAGTCAGTCTGTTCCGGCGTAGCACCCTGTTCCGACTTCGGAACACTTACTTTTTCTTTGTGACTAAGTGATCCTGCTTTTTGCTTGACTATATTTTTACATTCTGGTGGCAGATATGCATAGATCTGTGTTTTCTTGAACACTGTGATATTATCTAGTAATAATTGCTTGGCTTCTTGTGGTGTATACTTTTCTTGGATTGCCAGATTGTAGGCTTCTAGTACTAGTTTTTTGCTTGTCCAAATGTGCTATTAATCTGTTTAAAGAGGTTTTCTAAATTTGTGGAAGGTAGCTTCTTTGTCTTTTTGGCTGTCATTTTTTTCAATTGCATCACCTTGCTTTTTCAATAATTATGTGGTCCTTTTCCAAGCGAACCTTGACAAAATCGCCTCTTCCAATTCCAAGGTTTATTGCGTAAGATTTTGGCAAGACGATACTGAAAGACTGCTGCCCTACTATTCCCTGTACTTTCCTATATTCTGTATCTTGGGCGTTTTGTTCCATAACCCAGATATATGAATATAACATAATCATACTATATGTTTCCGCCCTGATGGCGGATCATCTACAAAAACGAGAAATGATAATAGAGGGAAAAAGGGATACACAAAAAATAGTAAACAATATCATTGATGCTCTATCAGTACCTAACTGCATGGGATTCCCTCACGGTGAATTAGCAAAAATCGTAGGCGTACACAGGGATACGCTTAGAGTCTATATGCAGCCATTAATTAGGTCTGGTACGGTTTGGAGGGATCAACCTAAGTCAGGAAACTATCATATGTCACAAAAGGAATTCTTGAAACCAAGATTGGCAGGTCAAATAATGGCAGATAGGTTCCTTGCTAAGCTTTTCATTAAAAGGCTATTAAAGACATGGACTCTATTTCCAAAACATCTACAAATCAATTTTGGCGAATCTATGCCGACATACGCATTATTCAGTTTTTCGAAAGCTGTTGGAGATTTTATTACATTGGTTCTGATTTATGCTATGAATCCTGATAACACTGTTATCCTCTCAAATGATTCCAATCTCAAAAGAGATAAATTAGTTGAAGAGTTGATAAGAAGTGTACTCTCTTCATTAACACCTAAGATTCTATTTAGATTCAAATCTTTGATGGCCGACTTTGGATACACTTCTGATAAATTTACCCACTCTTTAGACGATAAGTCATTTAATATATTATCGAAGAATTTTAGTGATATGTCTCCATATTTGTATAGGAAGCTAGGTGAAGATCTAGAATTATTACCTAGTCGACTACGACATGCAAAGGAATATCAGGAATATTTACTATTGGAACGTCAGAAACGTCATCGCTGTAAACATGAGTATGAGGCAAAACATAAGCGCAAATCTGTGCAAAATATTTTGGGAGATCTAGAAAGTAGAGTGAGATGTATTAAATGTGGACACATAAGATCGCGACGTATAAGATAGATACCTTATTCCAGAGTGAATACTTAATCTTTAGTGTACGAGGGATACTGTTATTGTTGCTGCTATGACAGTAGATGAACAAGCTCTTTTGCAAGGAGAGTATTCCATGTGTTTAATGCACTTCTGATGTATGGGTTCCAAGGTTTCTCTAAGAGGTTCTGTAGAACACTTTTGTCCTCTCCAGGAAGATCATTATTCAGTAATATCTTTGGAAATACTTTTTTCTTGTAATTAGAGTAAATATGGTTCAGCGCTGTTGGGTTTAAGTATCTTCCCGAGCCTTTTCCAGCTGCACAGATCAAGGGTGATTCTGTAGTATTTGGCATAGGATGTTCAGATAGTCTTTCAGATATGGAATAGAATCAGTTAAAAGAAGGCTTCTACTTCCAGTCTTGCCATTGACTAATACGTTAGCGTATATCTTAGCATCAGGAGTCTTGTTCCATATAACAGACTTTACTTTCAGAAGCAAGATCTCGTGTGGACGCGCTGATGTATCTCTCGCAATCATATGATATGCTTTATCCCGCTTTGAAGGACAGTATCGACAGAATAAGAGATCGTCTTCTTGAGTCCACATGTCACTAGGCTTGTAGATGGATTTTTCCTTTCTTCTCAACCTACTGACGTTCTGAACGACCTCTGGTTTTGGCCTCTTTCTATGTTCAATATTATGGTAGTATAGCCATTTGAAGAACCTTATCGAATGAACTAGGTAAAGATTATGTGTTCCAATCCACCTGTGCATAGGATCCAGTGATTCTGGCTTTCTCAGACTATCTAAGAAATCAATTATATCCTGTTTTATGATTTCCTTGAATGGCTTGTTCTTTAGATACTTTGACAGTAAATATGGCAACTTTATAGAATCTGTTACGTAATGCGATGTCGGGTTTATCTCCGCCTTCATGTCAATAATATAATTACATATTGTATCTGAATTTTCTATCGACAATCCTTTTCGCAAATTCCTAGACCATGCCTTATCCAGATCTTTGGTAATGTTATCTATTTTTGAGTCTAATTGTTCTTGAGATATAGTTGAGGCTCTTATTTCTTCCTCTTTTTCTTGACAGTAATTTTTATTTCTGTTTCTATCTTTTAATACCATCTGCTATTGTTATCATTGTAGAATTCATTGTACTCATATATAATATGATATTCTAAGATATATTACTTGTTTGTAATCTAACCTACAGATCCTTCCATTTCAAGCTTAACTAGTCTATTCAACTCGACAGCGTATTCCATAGGCAATTCCTTTGTGAAGGGTTCCATGAAACCTCCAACTACGAGGGAGAGAGCTTCTGACTCGGAGAATCCTCTGCTCATCAGATAGAATATTTGATCTTCTCCTATTCTTCCAACTGTGGCTTCATGAGATACTGTAGCATCTTCTTCATTCACCTCCACATAGGGATAAGTATCTGTTCTGGATTCTTCATCGAGGAGAAGTGCATCACATCTAACATTAGATTTTACAGATTTAGCGCCTTTAGCTACATGCAATAAGCCTCTATAGGTGGTTCTGCCAGCATCTTTGCTCACAGATTTACTTGTGATTCTAGAAGTTGTGTCTGGGGCGAGATGGGCCGCCTTTGCACCAGCATCTTGATGTTGTCCTCTGCCGGCAAAGGCTACTGAGATTACCTCAGCGTGAGCATTGCGTCCCAACATATATACACCGGGATACTTCATGGTTAACCTGCTACCGAGATTTCCGTCTACCCATTCTACAGTTGCATTTTCATATGCATAAGCACGTTTTGTTACCAAATTGTATACGTCTTTGCTCCAGTTTTGTATCGTAGTATACCTTATTTTTGCACCTTTTTTTGCAATTAATTCCACTACTGCAGAATGCAAAGATTCAGTCGAGTATATTGGTGCAGTACAACCTTCTATGTAATGGACTTCAGCACCTTCATCTGCTATTATTAAAGTTCTTTCGAATTGTCCTATATTTTCTGCGTTAATTCTGAAATAAGCTTGTAAAGGAAGATCGACTTTAACATTTGGTGGTACGTATATGAACGATCCACCAGACCAAACAGCGCTATTCAGTGCAGCAAACTTGTTATCTTCTGGAGGTATCACTTTACCAAGGAATTTTTTCATCAATTCTGGTTGTTCTTTTACCGCTGTATCAGTATCTATGAATATAACACCCTGCTTTGTTAAATCATCACGCAAATTATGATATACTACTTCTGATTCGTACTGAGCACCTACACCTGCCAGGAATTTTCTCTCTGCTTCTGGAATTCCTAACTTCTCAAATGTATTTCTCACAGAGTCTGGAACGTCATTCCAGCTCTTCTGTTGTTTTTCAGCGGCTTTCGCATAATAATAGATATTCTGAAAATCAATTTTCGATAGATCTCCGCCCCAATTGGGAACTGGTTTACTCATAAAGATATCATATGAACGAAGCCTGAACTGCCTCATCCATTCTGGTTCGTCCTTTAGTCTACTAATCTCTTTAACTGTTTCTCTTGCAAGTCCCTTCTTACTTAGATAAATGTAACGATCTGTAGAATCTTTAAAGTCATACTTACTATAATCCATATTTATATCAGACTTGAGAGCCATGATCGTACACCTGCATTATATTTTATTTAAACCTGATCAAAAAGTCTTATTTACTAGGGTACTATACTACTGTCGGCGTTACCTGTAATTCATGTATAAACCTGTAATTCATGTATAAACATCTCTTTTAGATGGGTAATTTTTAGCTTTATTTTATATCTTTGAGTGAATTTTTTAGGATTTCATATCTACTATATAATACAGAGGGTTTTTAATTAATTCATTAATGTTCAAGAAATATATAATATTCTCAAAAAATTCTAGGGAATTCTTAGGATTTGGTGGTCATTTTGATTTTAGCCAAATCATGTGTAACAATTTTGCAATAATTTCAATAACGAACAGGGGTTATTAAAAATTAAAAATTTCTGAATAACCGTACAAGGTTGTCAGCTAAAAAGTAGGTATTACTTATCCATCTGTAATTGATATATACAATCAACGATAAAGGTAGCTGATATCAGCAATTGTATGAAGATGCATATGTTTATGATTTGGATGGAAAAAACATCGGAAAGGTATCTAGAGTTCTTGATTCAGATTATCTTTTAGTTAAGAAGAGGGGCTTGCTAACAGATGAAGAATTTCGGGTACCTATTAGTTGCATCTCGCATTTCACTTCGCCAGATGGTCATTTATCTATTAGATTGAACATAAATCGAGACCGTTTGAAATATGGCTTTGAGGTTCTAAGCGGTGGTAGCGGCGGTGCCATTCCGTCATCTCATCAGCCGAATCTTATTCCAACATCTAAAGAAGTTATACGCTATACCGTGAATGAAGCTGAACTCAAAAATAAAGAACAATCTGATTTAGAACATAATATCACTAATTCTTCTTCCTACAGAAATTATCGGATGCCTCGAAATAGCTTCTTTGTATGTGATATGTGTATGGAAAAGTTCGATAAAGAAGAAAAATTGCAAGTTCATAGAGGCTTAAAACATAATGCTGCTACTGGCATATAAAAAAAATGATGACATCTTAATTATAAACTATGAAGTACAGCTTTTAAATGCTTTATAGATAAGAAGCTTATCATGTTCCTACGATTAAAGTGAGCCTAATCCATGGGATCATCAATAATAATCATCCTCAATCCAAAACAGAAATAACTTTTTCTGCAATTACTCTCGTAGGGTGTATTCGTACAAGTACTGCACCTTGCCACTATTTCTTCTGCCGTAGGTTCGAGCATTTTTCTTACCCATCTATCTTTCTGCTATTTATTAGCCCATTTTAAAACCTCTTTTTGTTTGTAAAGATGTATTTTTGCAGTACTATATATTATTACAAAGGAAAATAGTGGTATTTGATCATTTACGGAAATACTTACTCTGTTATCTTGCCGAATATGTCCTCCAAGCATTGAACTGCGCTGTTGTTGCTTCTGCTGCTGACAAGTCAGATTCAATTCCCCAGCCCATAGAACCCAAGTGTATTGTGATAGAGGCTCTTGATGATAGCGTCTCTCCATGTAGCTCCATTATCAATGCTCACTTCAACTTTAGATATTCCCCTTGTTCCAGCAAAGGCTATACTCCCCACTGAAACTCTTCTGCCACTAGTAGTGGTATTGCTAGAGCTAAGAAGATTCGAATTGGCAGGCATGAAACTCCCTAAATTTGGTCATTATCGCTGCGTTTCGCGGAATGACTATAGATGTAGAGTATTGTATCTACTTTAAGTGTATATAAATTAGAAAGTACAGATTGGGTCACTGTTTGGACCATCCTTTTCCTTTTAGTAGGCCACAAGATACGACCAAATATCCAATACTGACTGCCAGTACTATTGCACCTATCACAATGCCTATATTACCATGGAATTGAGATAGAGCTTGTAATTCAGCTTCATTCTGAATTTGTGGCTGTAATTGTTGTTGCTGTTGCTCTGAGATAATAGTACCCATGGGAACTGCTGCAAAGAATGCTCCTAATACGAGCAAGGAAAGCCCGCCAATAACTAATAATACGCCATCGATAATAGTAAGAATAGCTATAATCGTAACACCTATTGGTCTTTTTATCGATTGGGTTAAACCGTAGTCATTTATTTTTGCAATGAATATGAATAAAAAGAATTTAGAAAGATTACCAATACTTTTGAAGACCCAATAAGACCATATGGATATAGTATATGAATAGTAATATTATTCATAATGGAATGGGATCCGTGATTACACCATCTAAGTTATATCTATGGCAAACAGTACAAGAAAAAGATTCAGCGTATGTCAGAAGATCATTACGTGTCAGAGGAGAGGGGAGAAGAATCTGTTCCAACTGAAGTGATGGACAGTGAGGTCTTCACAGAAGAAATGACTCCTGTAGAAGAAGTGACTCCTGTAGAGAAAATGATTCCCCTAGAAGAAAGCCCTGCAATAGTCCATGAAGAAAAATTGCAAGAGCAGAACAGGGAAATAGAACAAGCACAAGAAGAATCCAGTTTTAGGAAGAAGACGCGGAGGAGGCGAGTAACTGTTTACTTATCACATCTATCAAAGCAGATAGAAAAGAATGGATATGAGATTAATAAAATAACGACGGTGATTCAATCTTTACAAAAGCAGATAAACTTGGCAGGAGTAAGACACTCACAATCAATAAAACAGGTCCGATCCCAACTTGGCCAGCTACAAAAGCAGGTGGCAAGAATTCAGAAGGATATTCAAAGGATAAGAACAGCTCCTGCAACAAAAGCAAGAACGAGAAAATCAGCTACAAGGACCAAAGGGTCTAAATCTAGAAAATCAGCTACAAGGACCAAAGGGTCTAAATCTAAAACTAGAAAATCAGCTACAAGTACCAGAGTCAGAAGAAGTATGAGGAAGTAAGCAATAAACTCTTCGGAACTGTATTAGATGCATTCAGCTGTTGCCTTGATTATACCACATCTTCTTGCTTTCTCGGTTGCCTCTAGAACTATACCTACTCTCTTGATTTTTCAATAAAATATTTGTGTGCAATCCTAATTGAGAGTTGAGCAGCTTCGCAACAGTCAATATATAATGAGAGAAAGCATACAATATAGACGATCGATCATCCCACATCAGTTCTTGGAAGAGCTCGAAGAATATCTAGTATACTTCGAATTATTTGAGCATGATCTATTTCCTTCTTTTCGATTGAAACCCTCAGTATATGATTGTCATCTAATGGAAATGATGCAAGTTTAATTTTCTCTCTTTCGGTAAAACTGTAAATTGCTTTACCGAAAGCCCTATCAAAATCTTTTCGCATCTCAGTTATTAAAGCAAACTGGACATAAAGTTTTGAAGAGTCATTTTTGTCCTCCAGATATTCTAATTCAGGTTTCATGCCTCCAGCTACTAGTCTACCCATCTTTGTGATTACGCCAGCAAAGCGTATATTTTGATTGATAGAAAATATCTTGTCACATAATTCCTGTAACTGGCCGTCAGACATCAGCTAGCATCAATACATGTATTGACCCCAGGTTAAAAAGGTGTATTTCCTCATTCTTTGATGATTGAGTATATTATCTCGCGAATCTATGATATTATTTGCTAGATCTTAATAATAAGAATAATATCGAATCAATTAATTATTAGACTTGTACAATAGAATAAACTTTAAAATATTGCTGACACCATAAAATTGGGGGATATTTTGATGACATTACCAATTGTTAAAACCGCTATAGAATCAGATGAAGCCGGTGTTATTGATGCATTAAAGCTAGCCTTTGTAGCTGATCCTGCCATATGTTGGGTATAGCCAGTCATAATACTTGTTCTAATTCCTCCACTGATTTTTTTGTTGCCATTTTGAACTTATCACAAGCTGCGATTACTGTCGTCTTCTCTCGAGATCTTGCATTCTAACGGTCAAAGCCATTAATTGATCAGAAAGATGTGCTATCGGTGTCATCATGTCATACTATGGCTGGACCGGTAAAGAAGACCCTGATGCAGAAAGGAGATTATTGGCTACCGGAGACATGTGGGTATTAGTGATGATTTAATCGTTCTGAATGATTCTGGTGCGATGTTCGATGATATAGCTGATTATCTGGACCGAAATCATGATTTGGCAAATAGCGAGATGTAAGTAGAGAATATCAAGCAATAGAGAAGGGCAAGTTGGGATATGGTGATATCTTGGTGGATTTAGACTCTGACAAAGCATTGGAATTAGTTGGTGTGATAGATTTTAGTACTAATACATAAAAACATTAGTTCATATTACCATAGTGCCTATTTATCTATCAGACTTTTAATGAGTCACGGACAAAGTACGAGGGGTTATTCTAGTTATTCTACCAGAAGAACAGGTGGCAGTAGCTCCCCAAAACCCGTAGAATCGGGCAAAGAATACACAGTAGATATTACTGACATCGGTAGAACGGGAGATGGCATCGCAAGAATACAAGGCTATGTAATTTTTGTAAAAAACGCAAAAACAGGGGACAAAAACATAAAGATTAAGGTTAACTCTGTAGGTGATAGATTTGCTACTGCAGAAGTAGTAGTAGCAGATTCGACAGATTCGACTTAAGTTTTGTGTATATCGTTAGACTACTCCAATTACAAAGAAATTATCTAGTCTCTAGGTGATGGATCTCAGCTATAAAACATGGCGACCAGTTACTACAAGTACTAAACCATATATTTTTCTGATAGCATGATAGATCCAATCTGATATTATCTTGTAGATGGAATATTTTATGATTAACGGTTCAAGAATTGAGTTACGATGCGGTAATTGCAATGGACTTGTAAATTGGCGGATGGAACATCCGCGCACAGGAAATATCATACCTGTTAAGCGGGGATGGTCTGAAGAAGATCGGCGAGTTATGCGTTAGCTATATACTTAATAACCATGCGAACTATTTCATTATCTAATAGAACAGATATCAGATTTATTTAAGCGCCCAAATTTGCTTAATGCAGATAACGAAGATACTTGTTCAAGTTAATAGAAATTATGAAGACCAGATACTTACTAGCTGTTGTGATAATGACAGCTATGTTAATTGCAGCAGCAGCACTTGCAACAGAGAGCGCATTCGCAGATAAGAAAAGAAAGAGTTATGAAAAGAGCCAAGCGACATACCAAGCCAATGATTGTGGCAATGGCGATAGCCCAATAGATATATTCTGCCAGAATCTGGAATCACAAATACAAGGTGACGGAAACGCAGTAGCCATCATCTTAGAACAAAGATAATCATGACATACGGTAGTTCGAAAGTATAATCCGCAATAGAAATAGCAGATGTTCGCAGACCGAGATCAACAATTATTTTTTGCATATTAAATACAGCTATCATACGCTAAAGCAATTCTATAACATACTCCAGAAAGGCACGGATCTAATGGAGAAAGTGTAACTACTAAACTCAAGTGATTTATTTAAGTCATTTTACTGACAAGTAACTACGGGGCTGTTTTTCACTATTTCTAATAGAATAAAAATCAGATATATATGAGCGTCCGAATTAGCTTAACGCAGATAAACACAAGAATCATGAAGCTAACAGAAGAATGAATACCAAATACTTAGTGGTTGTAGCAGCAATGGCAGCAATGTTAGTTGCAGCAACAGCACTTGCGACAGACAATGCATTTGCAGACAAGAAGAAGGGAGGATATAAGAAGAGCCAAGCAGTTTCACAAGTCAACGATTGTGGCAATGGTGATACACCAATCGATGTGTTCTGCCAGAATCTAGCATCACAAATACAAGGCGACTACAATACTCCAGTACTTGAGGGTGAACAAGGCTCCGACTAATAATCTAAGAATACCGTGGCTAAGAAACAGCTAAAGCAAGAACTGTATTAGCTGAACCATCTCTTTTTTTTCAATTTTTTAACAGTCGGATTAATCGTACATGAGTCAAGTAAGGTGAGCGTATTTCATGCATTTCAATGATTCTATAGTATCGTAGTACAGAAATTGCAATTACTCTTTTTTTCTTTTTCTATTACCATGGTAATGTTTGCATCATAAGAAAGTAGTTAATCAATTGGCTATTGTAATAGCAATTTTGACTGAAAGAGCTACAATACTGCTTTTTTAAGCTTATCCACTCTATTCTATACCAGCGATAGCTCGTAGTTCTTTATATTACCTGGTCAATATCGGTGTGGAATACTGGTCAGACACGGTTGATCTGCATTTCCCCAATTTTTATTAGTAGATTATCTGGGTTGATAACTACTTATAGATCTTTTGTACACTATATTCAAAACAGCAAATGGCAACAGCAAAAAACAGTTGGTCTTACAATGGTAACATATGATAACATAGAAAAAGCTTTCAACAACAGTGTTCCAATAACATTGTTGAAATATATGCAAGTATTAGATAAGAAAGAAAAAGACAGCTTGTCATTAAGCTTCATCAGCAGGGAAAGACTATTCGTGAAATAGCGCGTGTAGCCCATCTCTCGTTTAATGATATTGGAACGACCATCCGGAAAATAGATGGTCGGGATGATGATCTTGACGCGAATGACTTAAGCAGTAAATCCAAGTCAATAAGAGCAATATATTTATTCTCAAATGGTAAAACGCCAATTGACGTAGCGATAGAGTTAGATTTGCCAGCTACTGAAGTACATGATTTACAGCAAGAGTCCTGAGTTTTGAATCAGCTTCATGAACTCGTGTTTGTGTACGATGAGAGTTATCTGCCATCATTTTTAAAATTGTACAACTTAATGAGACTAAACAAAATGTTGAGTGAAAAAGACATTTCGAAATTTCTGAAATATGCTGATCATGATTTACCGGAGTTAACTAATAAAATTCAACGCTTAGTTAGCAGCATAGGCAATAGCATATTGAAACTTTGGGTTCGGAAGATCTTCTACTTCTGCGACACATCCTTGGCAATTTTTAGCATGATTTTTGTCGATGAAAGATTCTTAATTAGATATTAGCTGTGAGCTAAGGCCGACGATGAATTACGTAGGTGATGTTATAAGAACCGATGGAGAATCTCCTGAGAGGTCCTGAAATTGTGTTGTTGCTACCAAAGGCCTTTGTGAGTATCCTTACATTCTTGATAGGCAAGGAGTAGGATCATAATGTTTTTTGTAGTAATAACGGATAAGGTCTCATGAGGAAATAAACTAATCTAGATGAGTTACATTATATATATCTTAATGATAGCAATTATAGGATTATAAATGATATACAATGAAATTTTGATGTACTCCGATTTTCTCATGCATTTTGTTTATCTGATACAGAATTACGCTCTTTATGTTTCTTCATCAATTTCATTGCTTACATTCAACTTGTCTCATTTTACAGATATCATAAATGTACAAAACCTCATTACGTCTACTATTGCTTTGTTTGTAGTCATGGATCCTATAGGTGTTATCCCATTATTTGTTTCCCTTACTAGAAACATGTCAAGCCAAGAAAGAAAAGTGGTATCCTCCAATGCAGTGATCACTACAGGCGTACTATTACTTGTATTTGCCATTGCAGGAACTACAATTCTTAGTGTATTTGGGGTAACCATTTCAAGCTTCATGATAGCAGGCGGCATTCTGCTGTTCATAGTGGCAATCGAACTCATGACAAGAGGCGAATGGATATTTAGCAACCCAAGGAGCTTAACGACCGTTAGAAAAAAATCCAATAAAACAGCTAGTGATTCCAAATCTGATCCAGAAACTAATTCGCATGGTGAATCAGGAGTAGTTCCTCTCGCGTTTCCGTTGCTCGCAGGACCAGGAGCTATTACATCCGTAATGATCTCTTATCAGGCTAATGGCCTCTTGATTTCCATATTGTCGATTGCGATTGTCATCGGCCTTACCTATGCGATGCTTAGAATCGCAGAATCAATTAACAGACTACTTGGACAACGCGGAACAATGATAGTTACAAGAGTGTTCGCCGTTATCGTTGCAGCAATAGCTATTCAATATATAATACAAGGAACAGAACAAACCATCATTGACTTTGATCAACCATAGTGAAGGTACCATCCTCTGAGGCTTTTGAAGACTCTCCTTACTACAGCAGAGGTTGGTAAATTTCCTCCTCTTTCCTTGTTGACTAGGCTGAAGCTGTAAATCTAGCTCCTAGCTCCGTAGACATTGATTTCTGGTATGATTACTGTAACTGATTAACAGGTTAAATGATGTTCCGACCGATACACCCATGACATACAAACCACATTACTCATTCAACGGCTGAACCAGTATTACAAAACGCAAATGTAACGTTTATCTCAAAATTTGATTTTCTATCTAAAGGATAAGACTTTTAGCAAGGCTCCCAAACATATGACACTCTTATCTAAGCAAAGATACAATAGGTTGAATCTGACATATAATATGTTATGATGGATATAATAAATTGTAATTGTTTATGTAGGTGGATGCAACTAGCAAAATCAAAATATTCATTTTTTTTATGTACAAACTACCATTAGTGTTAAATACGTCATTAGAGCACCCTATATATCCAAGGAGTGATAGAGGATTGGTATCGGATTCTAATACTTTGTTTGCATTAGACAGTTCCTGGAGAAAGCCAATACTTTGGAACCTTCAAGAACCATTATTTTTGATTCAACTTATTATTATTATTATTACTAGTTCAACTAGCATACAGAATCTGCACAAACAGAATAGGAATATTGACAATTATGGTCCTACTGGGAAGGGAAATATCACTTCTACCTCTCATAAAAGAAGTGAGTACGCATTACACAGCAGCACTATTCAGAACAAGATACTAATGGGGGATGATGAGCCTGGCCTTGCAGATTTATTTAAAATGGTATTACAGAAAGCCGGTTATGAAGTGGATACGTATTATGAGCCCTATAAGGCATTAACCAACTATAGAGCAGGCAAGTATAATTTATTGCTCTTTGATGTCAGAATGCCTACTATGAGTGGTTTTGATTTATATCAAAAGATTAAAGATATCGACGCTGGAGCAACAAATATCTGCTATATCACCGCATTTGAGGAATATCAAAAAGAATTCAAGGAAAAATTTCCGGGATTAGAAGAAGACAATTGTTTTATCAAAAAGCCTATAGCACTTGTTGATTTTGTCAGATTGGTAAAATCGAAGTTAAAATGATAGAATTGTAATATATTCTAATTTCACATATCTACAGTGCTGACATGGTAATACATGATTCATCGACATCGACATTCGGGTATCCTGTAGCATAATAATATAGGAGAGACAAATTAATTCAAGTATAGGATGAGTAATTGTTATGACAATTTGTACATATTGTAGTTCATACTAAAGAATTAGCTTTGAAAAGCTGTATGCGATTATCCACACAAGATTCAATTGACTGGATAACTAATATCTCCCAGTGGATACTTTAATGGTTGTGCTAAAGTGAAATGGGTAACTAGATATGGGACACATCCTCGTATGGTGTTAGGTAGTTTAGTGGTTTAGCTCAACCGTCACTAAAGTGTAATGTGAATGAGAATGTGGCGCCTTTTCCATCATCATTATTGCTTGCCCAGATCCTACCTCCATGAGCCTCAACTATACTCTTAGCTATAAACAAACCAAGGCCTGTTCCATGACCTGACTTAGTAGCAAATTTTTCAAAAAGCATAGACATCAAATCTTTATCGATACCCATGCCAGTATCTTTTACTCTAATGATAATCTCATCTCCAGCACCTTTTACATGACCCTCATTTGTCTTCGTATCATTCATGCCGCCAGAACTTCTATCGTTAATCGAGGAACTAACAGGTTCAATAGATATTGTTATAGTTCCATTATTGTCGCTAAATTTTACTGAATTGTTTATTAAATTAGTTAGCACCTGATAAAGTCTAGATCGGTCTGCTTCTACAAACACAGTCGGAGTCGGAGATGGAGAAGAGGAACTAAGATAAGACAGATTATGTTCATCAAAATTAATCTGTATACCCTTGTCCTTTGCCTGTTTATTACTAGTAGTAATATCCCTTATAATATCCCTTATTTTCTCGTTGAGATCGATTTTTTCTTTCCTGAGTTTCAGGGTACCTGACTCGATCCTTGTTACGTCCAAAATATTATTAGTAAGAATCTGAAGTCTGCCGGCGTTCCTATTTATAGATGTTATATATTCAACAAGATCCCCCCTTAATGTATCCTTTAGGTTAATCCAATCAACCGAGGATTGTAACAGCTCAGAGTATCCTACTATCGCTTGTGTAGGCGTCCTTAGCTCGTGAGCTGCTATATTTATAAATTCTTTCTGTATTTTGTCATGGCTTCTCAACAACTCGTTGGCTATGGAAAGTTGTTTATTAGATTCGGATAATCGGTTATTTGCTTGATCAAGTTCTCTAGTTCTTTTCTTCACCTCAACATCAAGACTTCTATTCCAGCGAATAAGGAATATTATGAGAACTATAACGGCACTCGTTATAGCTCCAAGTAACGCAAATGTTTCTGTCCTTTGTGTTAAGAGTATATCATTTACATTCGAGTATATCGCTGAATTTGGAGTTATTATAAACAACACGTATGGAACTAAGGGGTTACCACTTTGGTCGCCGCCTGGACTAGCACTGATTGTGTTATTGATACCGATACCATCGAGTCCATCATCGATATTAAGTGTAATAGGACTTCCTGTATTGATCCTCTCACCTGCTAAAGGAATATCATATAGAGCGTAGC
>JBKPHJ010000178.1:0-13533 GCA_046729835.1 Thermoproteota archaeon | reverse complement strand
TCCCTGCAGTGTAAGACCGGTTCTATTTTTATTGATGTCAAAGTGAAATATGCGGCCTGTACCACCAACGCTTCCTACAAATAGATCATTAGTATAATCTGAGCCAAACTTATCTGATGTGAAAAATGCAAGAGCTGTCGGCGCAACCGTATCTTGCCATACAAATTCAGGATCGCTGTAATTTCCCTTTCCACCAAAATCAACCAATCGAGTTGGATCAAATTCAGCCTGCAATCTTGATAAACCTGCTACTTCCGGCCAGCCGCTGTTGAATCCAGCTGCCACATGATTTATTTCATCGCAACAACCTGCGCTATTTTCAGTATCCCACAGATTTCCGGTAACAGGGTCAAATGCGATCCCAAAGCTATTTCGTATACCGTATGCGTAGTATTTATCTAAAGGACTTGCATCTCCCAAAATCCCTTCGCTGCCAACCAAACCTCCATCGGGCCTAACCCTCAGTATACCGCCTCTTCCATCTGGTTCCGCACCATTTTTTATGTTTTGAGCCATAGTAATTTCACCTCCTTCATTGTATGCTTTCGAATACAAATTGCCTGTTATAACGTAAACGTTGTTGTCAGGCCCTAACGCAACAACACCGCCGTTATGAGCAGGACCTGGGTCGGCGGGTAAGTCAAGTAGGAGTCTCGGCTCTACTAGTTTACCCGTAGAATTATCAAACTTGTATCTATACAAGCGATTGCCTAAAACATCACCATTTGGAGAAGATTCGGTATAGTACAGGAAGACATATGTTTTATTATTACTGTTATCTGAAATAGGGCCCCCACTAGAATTTCCACCAATACTATCATTTCCTATTGCTACACCGAGTAGACCTCTTTCGACTTGGTTTGATACGTTAACTTTCAGAACTGGCTCAGATAATAGCTCGCCATTTTTGATCCTTCTAACTGTTCCTTCATCTTTTTCAAGCACAAGAATATCGTCCTGACCTAGAAAGGCCATACCCGTTGGAAATCCAAATCCTGAATTGACAACCTGCACGTCTAGACTGGGATCATTGACTAAAGGCTCTTGGGCATTCGAATTTCCTGCATAAAAGATTGCCAACATTACTGTTATGCATATAGAATAGGTAATTATCCCCGTGACCGTAGCTAACTCTGATCTACTCTTCGTATCTATAATTTGGAGAACAGGTTTGCAAATGCCATTCATTTGTTACCTTCACGTTCTCTTTTATTTATATAGCGGATACTATTTGCCTTCAATTTCCCATAACTGGTCGGAAAACCTGGATATTGTTGTTCGATCTATCTGAGACATATACATATCCTCTCGAATCTACGGCAAGATGTTCCGGGTCAATAAATTGACCGTCTCCCTCACCAAACGATCCCCACTCAGTTATAAAGTTCCCCTCACTATCAAATTTTTTCACCTTAGGCTCAAGGCTGCAGCCGGGATCTGACTGGGGATCTGTCACATAAATATTGTCGAATTTGTCGATCGCTATGTGTTCCATATGACAGAACTGATTTGATCCATTACTGCCCCTTGACCCGAACATCAGTAAGGGATTACCCTCAGGATCAAGTTTTTGAATACGTTCGTTCCCTCTTTCGTTAACGAAGAGATCACCGTTAGAATCTATCACGATTGTGGTAGGAAGGTTGAATTGCCCAGCTCCGGCACCAAGACTCCCGAAACTCGTTACGTATGTACCGTTAATGAAAAATTTTTGAATACGATGATTCTTTGAGTCAGCTACGTAAAAATATTTTAGTTCTTTATCAACAGCAACATGTCTTGGATTATCAAATTTTCCCAATTCGCTGCCAGGTTCCAGATCTTCATTTCCCTCTGACCCTACCTTCATTAGAAATTTTCCGTCTGGATCAAATTTCTGTACACGGTGATTACCTCTATCAGCAATCCAGACATTTCCATCGGGATCAACATCCACTCCATAAGGAAGTGTAAATTGTCCCATCCCTTCACCTTCAGAACCCCATTCATAAAGGTATGTTCCATTTTTATCAAAGACCTGTACTCGGTTGTTGTCTCTATCGATAACATAAAGCTTGTCTTCTGCAGGACTAAAATCAAGATCATGTGGGCGCGCAAACTCTCCGGCCGCATCACCGCCTGTTCCCCATTTAGTAACAAAAATATATTGTTCCTGCTGATCCGGTGACGCTTGTTGGCCAACCACGGACCTTTGTTCTGGATTATAAGAGTCCAATGCTAATGTTAATACTATAGCTAATACGACGACAGCCAGTATATTATATCGATTATTACATTTTAAAATCATGCATATGTAATAAACCGGTACTGATTAGTTATTTATAACTATATCCTTTGGTCAAAAGAAAGTAGTCGAATCATTAAAGCGCGCCTAGGATCTTGGATCTAGGTTATGAGATATAATAGGATGACATCGTGGAGCCCTTACTAAAACACTTGGAGCAGGCCAACGCTCAATTTCTGATTTTATCCTGCGCTAAGGAATCTGAATTTCTCTAACACTAAAATACTTGAAATCTACGTCTGCAGCATTATCCCATCGAAAGGTTGCTACGGGTCCTCCCCAGGTAATCAACTGATCAGGTTTCCCTTGACACACCTCACCCTCAACACCCCATCCACCAGTATCCAAATACTCATCTACCTTTACCCATGTCCCATTAGCATGTTTATCTAGCCAATTTTCCAGCTTTACTGCTGGCTTTCCATCCACCTCGACATTATAAACGATATACTTGTAACCGACCCATCTCCCTTCCAGTGACTCTGTTTCGGCATGCATGGGTGTAAATACATAACTGACATGCCATTGTTCCTTTGCAAATCTGGTATTCCCAGAAAAGAAAAGATTACCTTTGTAACCTACCCCTTCACATGGTTCTGAATCTGGACTGTCTGTATCATAATGTATTCCTCCACGGTTAAACCATTGGAACTTATCATCAGAATCAAATGAATTTACTTTTACATACCCAGTCATTTCTACATTCTTCCAGTCGTTAGCGTCTTGCATGTATCCTTTTAGCGCAAGTTCCGTATGATTCAGTGTATTAATTCTATCCTGATGATAGCCCGAGGATGTAAATACATTCATTCTTATTTTCGGTGATGTGTCAAATGAGGTCAGCTTCCAAGATCCGTCGGGATTCCTAGAAATAGTGTTATGTTTTGGTTGAATAGAATGAAACCTTTTGTCGCCAGAAGGATTGGACATGTTCATGTACCATTCTTCGCCATCCTTCTCTGACGGATATATCATGGCTACTCCAAATTTGTCAGAATTATTCATGTGCCCTGCATTGATAGATTCGCTGTATACCTTAGCAATTTTCTGGTTATCATCTTTCCGATTAGTAGTTTCCAAATAAAAGATCGTACTTATGAATAGTGTGGTGACTAAAATGCATAACGCGATCGTACTAAACTCCAAGTAAGTTTATTCTTGTTCAATAGCGACTAAAATACCTAATCACTTACGATAAATAGATTCTGAATTTAGCAAATAAACTTTCGACGACAAAACAATACCCGAAAATTTTTATGCTAATGGTTTGCTCATTAAGGAGAATGCGTATTAAAGGATTTGTAAATTATAAAGGATTTGTACATTATTTTACGGCGTTTTTAAACCCAAGTCACACGACAGATCTGCCAAATTGAAATCCAAAACGCTCCTTACGTAACTGATCTCAGGATGAGCTACACCTACGTCACAAAGGATCGAGATTATATAACAATATCTTTAAAGCAAAAAAATACGTGTTATACTATGAACGTAGTAATACGTCAATACTTTTGTCAGAACAGACGTAGGTTTGCGTAACTGAAATATCCAAACTGTCCGAATGTCAGCGAAATCGTCTAATTTTACATGCATGTAACTGGAAGACAAAATCCCTGAAGGCCATACCAGTAGCTCCTCATCACTTCATTTTTCACTATAATTGCTCGATCTCACAGGCCTAATTAAATAATAAGATGAAGAAGAACAGATATCGTCCTCATCAAAGGAATCGTCACCGGATGTCGTAACGTCATCCTTTTCTTCGATGGTGGTACCGCTTTCCTCTTCACCAATATTATCATGATTGGATAAATATGATGGAAAGCAGTTGATTTGTTTATTCGGTCCGTAAATCAATCTTTGTCTGATTCGGTAGATTGTTTCTTGGTCCTAGAATAGGAGAAACAGAACTATTGGTAAAATCTGATGGACCGGTCTCAGGATCACCGGATGTAAAATTCCCTAATAATGATTCGCGCATGAATGTTTCTATCACATATTTTTCTGGATGTTGTAGCTTTTCATCGCTCACGAATATACTGCCTCTTTTTGAATCTACGCTGATGTCGTGTGGGAATAGAAACTGTCCAGGACCAATACCTTTGGAACCAAATGATGTTATATAGCTACCCTCATTTGTAAAGACCTGAACTCTTTGGTTTCCAGTATCGACCACATATACAAAACCACCTGAAATATCTACATCGATGCCATGAGGCTCTTCAAACTGTCCTTCCCCACTACCTTTAGATCCCCATCTTGTAATAAAAGTACCATTACTATCAAATTTCTGGACATTGGAATTCTTTTCATCTACGACATATACGTTATCTAATGAATCTACTGAGATACCTTCTGGCCATACAAACATGCGAGGCGCTGTGCCGTTCATACCCCAGCTTGTGACAAATCTGCCTCCACCATCAAACTTTTGTACCCTATGATTATCTCTATCTGTGACGTAAATACTGCCTTTTGAATCTACCGTAACCCCCCATGGTCTAGAAAACGTTCCTTCGGAAGTACCGATTCTGCCCAAAGCCCCGAGAAATGTACCATTACTATCAAACTTGTAAACAGTGTGTCTCCCATAATCTACTACATATACATTATCTCGTAAGTCAACATCAACATCTTCTAGTTTAGATGATAGAAAAGATGCCGGCTCCGTTGCACCGCCCCACACTGTAATAAGTGTACCATTACTATCAAATTTCTGGATCTGTCGTTTAGCTTCGTCAATAGCATATACATTACCTTGGGAATCAGTGGCTATTCCGTGTATGTGAACAAAGGCTCCAAATTCAGTGCCATTAGGCCCGAAGCTTGTTATAAAGGTACGGTTACTATCATTTTCTACCTTAAATTTCATAATACGATCGTAGTCTTGAATATTTCGAGTTGAAATAGAAAAGTTCGCTTGATCTTGTAAACCATGTTGAGCGAATACCAATCTAGTTTCATCCTCATTAATAGATAAGATAGGGTTAGGTGATATAGTTGTCAACGATACAAAGAAAAGCGCAACAAACAAGATCGATACGGCCGGGCTTTTGCCAGCATTTAAAACATTCAGTATTCCTATCAAATGATGCCCTCTGCAAGCGATAGCGCTGCTAGGGAACGAATACACACATAAATGAATGCACATTAAGGTCTTAAACTTTCCTTGCATATTTCGCCTCATAACCTTATCCATTAAAAAGTTCTTCATCGTAATACGAGTTACGAGAATATAAAATATACGACTTAGAATGCATAGGATTTGTTTAGAAACCTGAATTAGTATAGCTACAAGGATTCGGCCACCCATTCCTCCACCGACTATCCGAACCTTCCCAACAGATTTCAATCAAATTACACCCCAATCTATATGCCTAATGGGAACAGTCTCAATCTCCATGAACCGTGCAATCGAGCGTCATGTCTTCTGAATCGAAATGCATCATATGAAAAGGATTAGCCATATTTTCAGACATCATAGTACTGCTGGTAGGTATTAATATTGGAACTCCTGCTACAGTTGGTGTTACCGCCGGTGGCGGTTACGTGCCAGGGGATGTGATATCTCTAGCATACAGATACTGCATCTGTATAGATTGAGGAGAAACATCTCTAACACGCAATTCTATCTCTTGTTGCGCTGGTGGGGAATATTGTATTGGTAACCAATCACCGGTATCTATTTTATCAAGTAACTGAACCCATTGATTTGAAGGTTTAAGACTAGAATCTAATCCACCTTGGTCATACCATAATTCTACTTTTCTATTGCCGTCTGCCATCTTGTAGATTATCCATTTGACACCGATCCACTCATTGACAATACTTCCAATGTTTTTTATTGGTCCAGGATTTGGCACGTCAATGTTTATCGGATGTGGATATTCAATCTGTGTTTTAACAGCGCCATCACTATCAATACCAATATCATACCAACAGCAAGGTGTCGATGATCCCGCTGGTGGATATGGTATTCCACTCGAACCATGGTGTGGACCCCAAAATTTGAGGTTGAAACCATCGAAAGCAGCAGCCACTTTTGCGTACATTGTTACTTCATAATTGACGTTCTCTTGTGGAGATGGTATTGCTCCAGGTGGTTCATCGCTTGCTACATTCCATCGATTAGAGGAACCGTCCTGTCTGCCCTCGATAAATTGTGCATTCATGTTAAACGGTCCATCTGGATAAATCTTTCGAATTCCAAATTGATCATTTCCTCCATTTCCACCTCCGCCTCCGCTTGAAACTGTGATACTTACGGTCGCCGCAGTAGGACTCGTAGCCCCTTGATTATCTCTTGCAACATACGTAAAACTGTCTGAACCGCTGAACCCACTAGTTGGCGTATAAACTACTTTGTTTTGAGGTGATACTACTAATGGCAACTGTTGTGCGTGAAGCGGTTGCCTAACTATGATAAAGGTTAGGGGAGAATTTTCAGGGTCCTGGCCACTAAGAGTAATCTCAACAGGTGTGCCAATGTTGGTGGTAACAGATTTTGAATCTGCAGTGGGGGGTTGATTCGCACTAGCTGCCCCTGCTCTTACGTGAAAGGCCTCAAGCCGTCCGTTATTGTTTATATCAACAACAGGATTGCTATCGGTCCTAGCATTTCCACCCAGGAATGTCCATCCAGACCAGATATCGCTTCCTGGAGCGATTTGCTGTCTGTAGTACACTGCATTATTACTATTTATAATAAACACAACCAATTTCCCGTCAGGATACTTGCTTATTGCAATCTCGCTACCGGCTTTGACATCTGCTCCCAAGTTTGTCCACCCAGACCAGTTATCGCTGCCTGCAAGAGTTTGCTGTTTGAAGAATACTTTATTATCAGCATTTATAATGAACAGAACCAATCTGTTATTAGAATCGATGCCAACTGCAATCTCGCTACCAGCTCTAACATTTCCACCTAAGTATGTCCATCCAGACCAGGAAGCGCTGCCTGCAAGTATTTGTCGTTTGTAGTACACAGCATTATCACTATTTACAATAAAGGAGGCCAACCTTCCATCTGCGTTTTTGATAACCGCAGGTTGGCTGTCTCCTCTCACCCCTCCACCCAACGAGCCCCATGGTGACCACGCGTTACCACCGACGGTGGTTTGCGATCTGTGAAGCAAAGGACCTGGCGTATTTGCGGAACTCTGTACGGAACCAAACACACCAATCTCCTCTTTTGATTGATCCGCTTCTCTCTCTATGTCAGTATTCGACCCACTGACTGTGATACCCATGCCCACTATGGGAATAGCAATCGGAATATCATACTTATTGTCTATCGACGAGGGTTTGAGAGAAGAGAAGGCACTTAGATTCGCGTTACATCCCATAGAAGTGAATATTAATAGCGTCATAACAACCGAGATGCATCCTCGTATAGACATTCTTTCGTATTTATAGTGTAATTTTCTCAATTCCTTTACTGAATAGGTAATTATTTATTTACGCAGACCATCTAATTCTATTCTAGATTCGATCACGAGGTTTTCTACCGAACAATCATGAAGCATAAGTCAATCAGAACATTTTAGAAATGAATTTACAATAACAACAATCGTACTATCAAAGCATGCAGATTTGATATTATATAGTAGACCATTACCTCTGATGGAGTATCCAGGAATTAGTGACCCTTCGTCTCATGAATTCTATTTTCAATTCAATACCCTTAGATGACTACCCATAAATGTTAAAAAAGCTTTCATCTACTGCCTTCTTTAGACATTCTAGGGAAGACTAGTTAATGTGATCATCTGTGTACAGATATCTAAGCGGCTAACTACATGAGATCTATATACTAGAGGTAACTAATATCTTGATCAGTTTCTCTCCAGAAGCCGAGTCTTTCGTGCAGCCAGGGATAAACGGTATAATCATTTTCAAAATGTTTCTTGATAATTTGTATAATATTTCTTGACACATCTCCGGGCTTCCCATAAATTGTTTTTTTGTTCTTAAGGAAGGGTATCTTGTCATTTTCGGCTTGAATTATTGTTCCAACTATCCAGTCAGAGTTAATTGGTGGGGCAAGAATATTTCCCTTTGCTTCAAATATGGTTTCAGGCCTATCAGTGTTAAGCCTTACAGTAACCGTTTTCACTTGGGGAAAATACAACAGTTCTTCCTGCATAGAGCCTGAGTCAGTCAATTCTAGCCAGCAAGCACCACTATCAAGAAATTCTATAACATGCCCATACTCTTTCCATAAGGGGGTCTGAATGAAGTTATAAGGATATTCGCCAGCCAGATGATCGAGCTTTTCCTTTAAACCGTACTGGAAAAGAGCATACTCAGTAGCTCGTAATTTTACCAAAATTACCTTATACCCCATTTTAACCAATTTTATTAAACTATCAATTATCGCAAAGAATCTTGAACGTGTAAGATTCTCTCTTCTATGTATGTCTACTCTTATCCATTGATCTCTAACTTTAGTAGGATTATGTGTAGTTTGTGCACCTGACTTAGATGGGGCTGGAGATATTAATTCCTGGTACTCTTCAAAAACACTTGTTCTAGGCTTTCCCTTCCGTTTAATCTCTATAGCATCTACGACTGAATTCCCTACAACATAAATGCTTTCCTGTGGATATCCCTCTCTGACTAGGTTGTCTTTGTTTAATGATGTTGGAGCAAAAAAGTATTGTGTTCCGGCAGAACATATCCATGTATCTACTTGTTCTGGAAATGGTTCCTCTCTGGCAATGAACCACTTTCTACCATCAAATTGAGACTCTATGAATTCCTCTATTTCGTGCTTGTCAGGAGATCTGAGAGTAAGGGATCTTATGGCCACAGGACTCATAGATCTTAAACCTGCCTCGTTTTGAGCCACCTTCTGACCCATTCCAAATAGCCATGATAATGGAGTGATACCCGCTACAAGAGTATCGCCATGAACAATGGGTAGAATATGGTTTAAGCGTGATATCTCTCGGCAGACTCTTCCAAAGGTCGCAAATTTCAATAATAATTCGCTAGCCTTCTCCATCAGGTCTCCTCGTATCTGTAGATTACACGCTATTGAGTCTTGAATTTCGAATTCCTTAATGCCAAAGCCCAGAATGTCATCATAATGTTGTCCTGTGTCTATAACAAATATGGGGACATCTTGCCTGATAGCTTCTATTACAAGAGGAGCCTGTTTATAAAAGTCAGGTTTAGTCCCTGTTACAACAGCTAATAAAGGAGCGCACGTTTTCGTATTTTGAGCCATCTTAAAAGTCTGACGTATACATCTTTGATTAAGAATAATTGGTAAGTAGTTTGTACTAATGTTTAGCTGGTTCGCATAATTGTTTGTATTATACCCGCTATTCAAAGGAGCCACAATTAATGCCAGATGTCATGTGCTGAAGCACTATGTTCTCTGTATCTCACCCTGTTTGGTAACGACACGAGCAGACAACCTTTAGAGTTCGATCCAAGCTTATTAGGTCTAGTCCAATATCGGAGATACTTACATATTAGGAAGTATCTTATACAGCTTTCCACTCTCCCCTCTCACTCCTGTAAGAACATAGAGATATCCATCATTTGGTCCGACTTCCATATCACTAATAATATCTGGAAAACTCGTGGCGAAAATAACATTTGTAAGTTCATCACTATTCTCGGCAACCTTGTCACTTATTTGTTCAGCCAGAGATAGTTGTGTTCGATTATCATTTAGCTCAAACTGATAGATACTTCCTGTTTTTGCGTCCGCAACAAGCATATCACCTCGATACTCTTTACCTAGCTTATCTGAATCCAAAAAGAGGATTGCTGTAGGGGCTACAGTATCATACCATACGAATTCAGGATTGCTATAATGCCCTCTGCCTTCGAATCCCTCTATATTATAAGAATTAGGATCATCTACTACGGCTTGTTCCGGTATCTCTTCTTCTCTTAGGACGTTTAGGCCCGTTCCATCAACTCTCCACAGACCAGCGATTTTGGCCCATCCCCCATTGAATCCTGGTTCTACCAGGTTGATCTCATCACAGCATTCGGGTCCGTTTTCAGTGGCCCATAAGTAGCCAGTCATAGGATCAAAATCGATTCCAAAGCTATTTCGGATCCCATAAGCAAAATATTTGTTTAGAGGATCTCCATTACCCAGTAACGGTGTTTCTTCAACCACCTTCCCATTCTGAGTTATTCTAATGATTCCACCCCTGCCGTCCGGTTCTAACCCATTTTTATAATTTTGCGCCTTGGTCTGATATTCAGGTCCCTTGTACGAAGATGGAATTTGTTCTCCCACAGCAATATACAGGTTGTCGTCGGGTCCTATTTCTAACGCACCACCAACATGTGACGGTCCAGGAAGGGCAGGAAGCTCCATTAAAAGTTTAGGATTTACAAGTTGACCATTGTTAAGTTCATATCTATAAATAACATTATGCAAACCTCCTTCAATTGGCGATTTTTCAGTAAAATACAAAAAAATAAACGTGGTTTGATTGTTACCTGATTCTATTACTCTGGTGTCAGAATGGCGTGGAGATGATGATGAGTTAGAAGCTGATCGAGAAGAGACAATTGAAGAATTAGAAACTGCTATTCCCAATAGGCCTTGTTCGTCTTTCGAGCTGACATCTAACTGCAGCAGCGGTTTGTCTAAGACCATTCCGTCAACTATCTTCCTAACTTTACCATCTTTCTCAAGAACCAATATCTGATTATCTCCTAAGAATGCCATCGCTGTTGGATCCACCAATGAATCGATTAATAAGTCGATTCGCAAATTAGGATCAATAGTACGTGGCATCTGCTCTTGTGCAAATACACTAAATCGATCTGCAGGTGGAAATATTATCATAAGCATTATCAGCGAAGCAGAAAAAAATATTATAGGCTTGATAATTGCAGACCTTTTGATACTGTGAATGTATACTCTCTGCTTCAGTTCTGCCTGGCTAACTGTCTTATTCATCAAACTACACAATCTATTGCCTGTATATGTTAGATTTGTTAAAAAGTTTACTAAATGTGACTTAAAGATATAATGCACAGTCTAGAATATCTCTGCACAGTTCATATTTAAGTGATTCACAGAGGCAAAATTTAACAATGCAAAAAGATAGACTATAATTTTTATCCATTGGATTTACAATCGTCTAAACCTGATTATCCCAAAACGGTTCTTTCAACAACTCGTCACCTATCTCTATATTTTGACGACTTTTTTTATTATGCCCCTTGATTCTTCCCCTCTTAAATTCGTGTGGATTGTACAATTATACTATTCTTAATTCCCGTAATCCAGGCTCAGTCTGGTCGTCTTATCTATGATTGTTGTTTCAGGTCTATGTAGTGCAGTCAATTCTTCCTAAAAAGAGACTTAATAATAATTGATACCTATTTTTTAAGACAAAAGAAATGGGTTCGTCACTTTTCTCTCAAACTTATTCCAATTTATTGATGAATATAGAATGGTAAATTTCCTATCCCATACAACATCATGTATGTACTAGACAAACCAACTCTAGGAATTTCAGATCAAGACAACTTAGGCAATTTGAAGCGCAGCTCAGGATTATATGCTCAGCCAACGATCTCAAATGTCTTAGAAGCTGAAGCGGAAGCGTAACCTTCAGCCGCGGCCTCTACCTCTACAGTGTATAGCCCTGGTTCAGAATCAGGATCAGTTGCCACATCTTCCGAAACACCACCATCATCGTCTGAAAACTCTGAAACTATGTTACCAGAAGGATCAGACACTGTTAGATTAACTGTAGCCCTTTCGATTATTTGATCTGTTGAGTTAGTTGCATATACTGATGCCTCAACTAGCTGAGCACTTCCAAGACTCGTAGTAGGCTCTTGAATCACAAGGTCGATGAGAAGCTGTGGCTGGTCGGGAGCCAAATCACTGACAGATGGTTGCGGAATCAGAAATGTATTTACTATGTTTTTTTCTGGGTGCTGTAATTTCTGATCGCTAACGAAGACTGTACTATCGATCTGATTTATGGCAACATCAGTAGGAAATAAAAATTCTCCCTCGCTTATACCTATCTTTCCCCAACTATCAATATATGCGCCTTGAGGATTAAACTTCTGAATCCGAGTGTTACCTGTATCTGCGACATAAATATTTCCACTGGAATCAGCTGAAATACCATGTGGTTCATTAAACTGTCCGGCCGCGTTGCCTTTAGATCCCCACCTTGTAATAAAATTTCCTTGGGTGTCAAATTTTTGTATCTCGTTCTTCCCTTCATCGACAACGTACACACTGTCCGTCTTATCCACAACGATACCAGCAGGTTTCAGAAATTGTCCTGATGACGTTCCGTTACTTCCCCAACTTAGGATAAAAGTACCATTGCTGTAAAATTTCTGCACCCTTTGATTTTCTCTATCAGTAACATAAACATCTCCCCGGGAATCAAAGGCCACACCCCATGGTCTATCAAACTGTGCTGCTTGTGATCCCTTCTGTCCCCAGCTTGTTATAAAGGTGCCATTATCAGCATATTTTTGGATCCTATTACTACCATAATCTACTACGTACACGTTGTCATCAGAATCAACCCCGATATCTTCGATTTTTGATGAGAATTGTTCTGCTCCTTCGCCTTCCGACCCCCAGCCTGTTATAAAATTGCCTTGGGTGTCAAATTTTTGTATCTCATTCTTTTTTTCATCCGCCGCTAGGAGATTTCCTCTTGTGTCAAGTGCTATCCCATGTATATGCAAAAATTGACCGGTTCCAGTTCCATTTACACCCCAACTTGTTATATAATTGCCTTGGGCATCGAATTTTTGCACCCGTCTGAGATCCGGTGAGATTTCCTCCTGACCTAAAGCCGCAGGTAAAAAGTTAAACACAAGTAAAAAAATTACGAAAGTTGCAACAAAGGTATAACGGAAAGATCTTTTTATCTTACAATTGGCGTTCTTTTCTATCACGTTTACCTCTAAATTTAATAGATTGAAAGTGTATATATAGGTACATATAAAAAGAACACATTCAAATCATACGTACAAGTCTTCCGTGAATATGTTATATAACAAGACTTATCCCCTATAATGGATACGCATTAATACTAGATGGCTTATATAAATAAGGGGTTGAGGCAGAAGGTCTCTGTTATAGGTTGTGGAGTTGTAGGAACAGCGACTGGGAAAGGTTTTCAGAAGCTTGGTCATGATGTGTATTTTTATGATATCTCTAAACAAAGGCTAGATTCCCTCGCAAGCGAGGGGTTGAGGACAACAGATAACATCGTTGAGGCATT
>JBKPHJ010000177.1:0-1434 GCA_046729835.1 Thermoproteota archaeon | reverse complement strand
TTCATATTCTTACGTACCTGCTTGTATACGTATATAATATTGGTTTGGTTATGGTTCTTGATAGCAAACGCTTTGATCGCATTGCTATTTTGTACATACTGCATCATCTCGCCTATCTGGAATATAATAATTATGTACTGTGATGCAGATCTCTCTTCTGGTTTTGCTATTGAGTTAGATCATTAGTGACGAGTCTCTAATATGGAGACCGATTTTATAAAATGTATTAATTCTATTGGCAACTAGATATTTCTTTATTATTTGAATCAACGATATGAATTTGATTTGCGTTACTAGTAAGATTAGCAGTTTTCAAACTATTACAGCTGAATACCGAGCCATTTAGTGTGGTAAGTGTGAGATCAGCATTTGTCAAAATTGAATCACGAAGATCAGCATTTCTTAGATCGGCATTAAATAGAATTGCATCCGTTAAAGACGAATTAGTAAGATCAGCATTTATTAAAGCTGAACCAATAAGATCGGCATCTGTTAGATCGGCGCCGGCAAGAAAAGCATTGGTGAGAATAGCATTTTCAACAATAGCGTGCGTGAGAGTAGCTAGATCTAGAGTAGCATTTGTTAGATCGGCAAATGCAAGAAAAGCATTTGTGAGAGTAACGAAGCTAAGACTAGCATTAGTTAGATCGGCACTGGTAAGAATAGCGTTCGGTAGAGTAGCGCGGGTAAGAGAAGTGTTTTTGAGAGTAGCATAGGCAAGATCAGCATTTGTTAAATCGGCATCGCCAAGATCAGCATTTGTTAGATCGGCGACCGAGAGATTCGCTTTTTCTAGTTCAGCATCGCTAAGATCTGTATTTGTTAGATCAGCATCGAGAAGAGAAGCATCTCTTAGATCAGCATTTGAGAGATTAGCATTTCTCAAGTTTGTATTTGACAGATCACCAGAAATTTGAGCACCGGTCAATAGTGAGTTCTCGAGATTTGTATTGGAAATATTAGAATGTAAGAGTATTAACGACTGTAAGTCCACACCGGATAGATCTTTGTTAGAAAGATCTATTGCCTCGAATACAATTTGTTGCTTGATTTGTTTTCTTTCATTATTAAACTCTGATATATTACCATTCTCCAAAAGGCTAGCTAATCTGGTCGGAGTTATACTGATGGAGTCGTTAAGCATAACGCCGACGATTGGGGCAGCAGCATTTAGACCGACTATCGTGGTGACAGCTGTGACAGCGTGGTGACAGCTGTGACAGCTGCTACTATTATCGCTATTGTCAACATGATACTGTTTATTGGCACTGACACTTCTGTTTCCACCAGTTACGCGAGACTATTGGATTTGCTTCTTTTGGACTAGCGCTCGAATCAAAGTATCATGTAATTTTAGTTGGTTCCGGTGAAGATTGTATTGATAAGTACATAGAAGAAAAGAGCCATGGTAATGAAATACATCTTATACTATTG
>JBKPHJ010000176.1:0-3402 GCA_046729835.1 Thermoproteota archaeon | reverse complement strand
GAAGGAAAGATATCAGCAGGTAAGGACCCTATGGGTTTGGCGGCTGCGGCATTATATGTAGCGTGTGTGATGAATGGCGAAAACAAGACACAGAAAGATGTTGCTGAGGCAGCAGGCGTAACAGAGGTTACGATCAGAAATAGGTACAAAGGCTTAAAATTGCATTTAAAACTATGACATGATGTAGGTTTGAAGGTTGCCTGGTGAGGGACCTCCGGTGAGTGACCTAATCGATCTGATTAGAGCAGATCTTTAAATTATTCTCAAAACTAAGGGGTTTCCAAATCAAGGGGGGAAGGCAAAAGGAGGAGGAAGGCCGCGAGCAACCAAGGAAGAAAGGAAGCAAGGCACCAAGGGAACAAAATGAGGCCCAGAGAACTGTTGTATTCTTCAGCTGAGCAGGCCAGCACTCCATCCACCTCAAATCGCACTAGGATCAGAAGACTTCTATGGCCGCCTCATCAAAACCCATTTTAAGAAGGTAACCTTTAACGTCATCCCGATGGTCTCCCTGCAACATGATGAATCCATCCTTTGCTGTTCCGCCACATGCGAACCTGCTTTTCAAATCCTTAATCATGGTTGGAAGGTCACTTTGTTTAGGATCTATTCCCTCAATCAAGGTCGTTGTCTTAGAAAAACGTCTCTTCTCTAGGCGGACAACGATCCTTGCATCTTCTTTATCCAATTCATCACAGGCACAAAGATCGTCCGGAAGGCCACATTTCTTGCAAATAACCGCCATCTATTGATCCTTACTTTCCCAATTCTTGCTTTTAAGCCTTGCCTGATGAGGCAGAGGAGGCAAAGCCTGAACGCTTGGCTTCGATCTTCCTGAGGGGCAGCCTAATTGTCATATCTATAATTCTACAGCAATTCTCCACTCAACAGCTTCGATCGTAATCTATTTAACCGACATAGGTTCCTTCAATTCTGTAGTAATGAGTAGCAAGAAAAAGAACGCGCCACTCCCGGCCTCCAGTGCAGGACTGCTAAGATTCTTTGAAGATGAAACAAAAGGGATCAAGATCAAACCCGAACTAGTACTCGGTATAGCAGGGGGGATAATTGGCGTCTCCATTCTTATACGCATCGTATTTCCTGTGTGAAGACACATTTTATGTTCAGCCAGAGCGAAGAAGATAGCGTATCGAATATACATAGGAGATGGGCGCTAACCAAGCTAAACCCATCTTCTTCTAGGTTTTCTATAATTATTACGTGCTGTACGTTTACTCTTTTAATCATACTTTCTAATGTATTCATCACTGGAGTCGGATACGGTAACCCTCTTCATATCATTTCCTTAGTTATAGTTGGTGACATTGCCCTCTTTGCACTTACTTATCTAGATTTCGTTCTCTTAAAG
This sequence comes from Thermoproteota archaeon, assembly GCA_046729835.1. GTDB lineage: Archaea > Thermoproteota > Nitrososphaeria > Nitrososphaerales > Nitrososphaeraceae > TH5896. The sequence continues at coordinate 2,033 of JBKPHJ010000176.1, read as the reverse complement.
GGAACGCCCTTACACAAATTCTCAAAAGTTTTTCATGTATCTGCTTTCTCGGGTCTCATTTGGGTGTTTACTCTAGTGATCGGTATGATCGTTCCTAATTTTTTCAACACTAACTATCAAGGAACGTACTCAAACTATCTGCTGGAAGGGCTGTTATTCGTAGTAGGTTTTAGGATCTGCATGTTTAAATCTGTGTTTGGAGCAACTCTCCGTAGAGCAATACTCGTGGGACTAATTGCTCCCTTTGCTGTAGTATTTTTCTTTGTTCCGGTACAATTCATTCCTACCATGTTTGCTGGGACGGTGGCGCTAGGTTATGGTTTGTCACTTGCCAGTCTGGGGATATTATGGGCCATGTTGGCAGATCGTGCAGGTAGACCAGGAGTACAGAGTACATTTGAAGTTCTACAGGCGTTCTTAGCTGCATGGACAGAGAAGGACGGGACCATGTTTGAAAGGATAGCTGAAGCAAAAGCAGCTGAGAAGCCCGTTTCGACGTTTTTCATGGACTTCTCTCTGGAGAAACGAACCGGATACTCTATCGTTCTGCCAGAAGTTCATCCTGGACCATTTTTATCTGTCGGAGGCAGCAATCTCCCTTTCGTTCTCTATAATGCGTTCTCGGGAAGAGCCATGATCTTGCACGGGGTCTCCTCCCACGCACTTAATATCCCCTCCAAAAGAGAATTAGATAAATATCTGAAAGGACTTCGATCTCCGAGAAGGATCTCTTCTCATAGCCATTGTTCAAGACCGGTGAGGATCGAAGACGGCGATTGTAGCGTGACGGGAATTAGATTCGATGATGTCTGTATGTTGATTTTATCCATGTCTCCCAGAGGCATGGAAGACGTTCCTTGCACTGTACTCTCTGAATTAACTAGCTACTCAAAAAAGATCGGGTTTGAGTCTTTACTGTTGATCGATAGTCACAATGCAATGGGTGTCTCACTGGATGAGCAGCAGACAGCGCAGCTGCTTAGGACAGCCGAACATAGTCTAGACAATTTAGTGGACGCAGACGAATTTTCATTTCAAGTAGGCTATGCTACTATCGGGGACATTACTTTCGACGGTAGATTCCAAGATGACTTGGGGGAATCTGGATTAGCTGTTCTTGCATTGTGCATTGACAGCAAGTGGAGCCTTCTAGGTTGGACAGATTCCAATAACATGAAGAATGGCCTTCGCGAAGAGCTTTTGCGGAAACTGAGCAGTCAAGAACATCACATCGTCGAGATCTGCACCTCAGACACTCACAGCACTTCAGGAAAAAGAACAAGGAACGGATATTTCGCCCTCGGCGAACTTAGTAAAGAAGACGCGATAGTTGAGGCATTTCAGACCTTAGCTCTCAAGGCTATCGAGTCAGCAGAACCTTCCGCGCTGGACGTATACGCAGCACAGTCTATGGTGAAGGTGATGGGATCAAAACAGTTGGATGATTATTCATCGGCGCTGGATAGATCGATGATGCTGACTAAGGTATTTTTGTCCATATTGGCAGTAACGTTCGTGAGTATGATTCTCATAACGTGAATTGCAAATCATGGAGATGCGTAATCTCCGTCTTCGGGAGATACGATCTTCTCGAGCTCTACTCTAGGCTAGATCTCTCTCTGTTCGAGTAGAAATTTGACATTGCTAGGAATTACCAAATAGGAGTGGATGGGGAGAGATTTGAACTCTCGACCACCTGTGTGTGAGACAGGTATCATAACCAGGCTAGACTACCCATCCGCGTTGATCGGATACTCCTTCTGACCTCTATGCAACACTCTTGTATAATTCCTAACTTTCCTATTTCAATATATTTCACTCGCCACTAGCTCCTCAAGCATAGAGGCCTACCAGAAACTCTAGTTTATGTTTATGTTCCTTGATCAAAACCCTTCAAATACTCCTTTTGGTCTAATGTCAGCTCATCGATTGATACTCCCATAGAATGGAGCTTTGCCTTTGCTATCTCTTGATCCTGCTCTCGTTCGATTTCATACACTCTAGGTTTGAGTGATTCGTGGGTTTGTGCTATG
>JBKPHJ010000175.1:0-1140 GCA_046729835.1 Thermoproteota archaeon | reverse complement strand
AATGTTCTTATAGACGCCATTGAAGTGAAAGCCCAAAACCAAGGCATCGATGCATCAAGTATTTATGAAACTAAATCTATGGGTTTAGGAAACGATATCAAGAATCTTGTTATCCTGATTCCCAATGAAGGCCACGAATCGCAGAATATTGGTGATCAGAGTGCAGACCAAAGGCACATCAATCAACCATATATTCCACAAAGTGCGACAGTGCCAAAAGGAACTACTATCGTATGGTTTAATGGTGACGTTGATCATGATCATAAAATTACCCTAACCGGACAAAGCAGCAACTCGAACAATATGGTATTCGACAGTGATGTTTTTGCATATAATACCGCATCACAACCAGTTGTGATGAATAATACAGGTTCCTTCGGTTATTATCAAGCAGACGTGAACAATGAAGATACAGACTATGTCATGAACGGAACAATAATTGTCGTAGATCAGTCTAATAGCCCTACCATCATGACAGGCAATAGCACAGATCAACCAAGTGCGAATATAGATACAGTTGGAACATTAATGGTTCCAACAGAAGACCTTACAACTTATACGTCAGACTTAGAAAATGGAGGACTATCTGTTCTCAGTACACATAATTTCAATGATATAAGAGGGGGGGATCCACAGACACTCATAACTTGGGGAACGTCTTCTTCTGGTACAAACTCTCTTGAAAGTATTGTTTCTCAACTGGAGGGGATAACTTCTACCTTGCCATATAGTTGATCCTATTACTATCTCCTCCTTACATTTTTTTTGTTTATTTTAATTATACTAATATCGATGTTGACACTATCACTTGCCTACCGGAGTCAGAATTAAAACGTAAATACTGAGAGGGCTAATATTTTGTGAGTGAAATAATAAACATTTGATTAAGAATTGCTAAACAATCATTAGAATGGCGTAGAAGCAAAGTTTGGACAATATAGTAGTTAAGTCTGGGTTTGACAAGACTTTAAAGTGTTTATAAACTGATTTTCGAGGAATTTTAATTGTGGGGGATGGAAAACCAATTTGATTATGGTGATCGCATTGCATATTCTATTAGGTTACTGTGCCTTATCAACAGTGGTTTTGGCTGTTCGAATTCTGTTTGTTCGTCTCCATCATAACCATAGCCGAGTTCTA
>JBKPHJ010000174.1:0-15223 GCA_046729835.1 Thermoproteota archaeon | reverse complement strand
GCATGGTCTGGGGGGTCATTAGATCCGGAAACCGGGTTGATGTACATCCCATTGGGAAGCGCCTCGCCAAACTTTAATGCTTCTACTCGACAGACACCAAACCTTTATTCAAACCATATGGTCGCTGTAAATACAACTAATGGAGACATGATATGGGCTACGCCATTTATAGCACATGATACCGTTTTAAAGAATGTCGATGTTCCTGATACTCATGACTGGGACACTTCTTGGGGTAGTAGCATAAGTGAAGTAACATTAGAGAATGGTTCCCAAAAGAAGATCGTAATAGGACATGACAAAATGGGAAATGTAATTGCAATGGATGCTGCTACTGGTAAAGAAATATGGTGGAAGACATTGGGAAAACCTATCAACATTGATAAGATCCCTGCACCAAATGGTAGCGGCCTTATTTGGGCCTATGGTGTATACAACTATCACGCTGTAGATAAGGATAATACTCTCTATATTACTGCTACAAATAGGGGTTTGAATTTCTTTACTGATGGGATAAGCGGACATAAAAAAGCAGCTTCAGACACAATTGAACAAGGTTTAAAGAATGGCACAATATATGCAATTGACATAGTTACAGGCAAAATAAAATGGAGGTTGGATACGGAGTTCCCTCCTAGAGTATCGCCTTTGGTTACTGATGGAATAGTCTTCACAGGCTATCTTCCATACGAAGGAAAGTCAAAATCAGGAATAATTTTAGCGTTGGACAAGCAAACAGGAAATAAATTATGGGAGTTCAATATAAATGCCCCAATTGCACCGGTAGGACCTTCGATTGGTAATGGGATGCTTTTTGTGCCGACCGGTAAACTAAGCTCTGATCAGAAACTCTCTGAAGTTAGTGGCGAAGGTTCCTTGATCGCGTTTGAACCCGTTGATACCTAAATAAAGTTCGTTGCGCTCAATAGAAAAGATTTAGCGATCCCCCTATTCCTTTCTAAGGAATAAGATCCAGTTATCTACCTGAATCTTAGCAATCTATACCATTTTGCTTATTTCTTATATAATTGGGTCAAAATATCCCCGATCAAAGATGATTCTCGGAATGTCATTACGTTCTGGCAATGCAATGGCTATGAAATTATTTGAGTGAGATATTCCTTCTGTTGCTACAAACCATCATGTCGATAGTACGTATAATAAAGCGAGAACGAAGTCTCACTGAAGTTCACTTGATATCCTCATAATACTTATCGGTATTCCTAAAATGACCGTCGACGATAAAATATTCGAAACTATGTTATTAGTCATCATCATGTTTAAAGGTAGGTATCGATACCCTCAGAAATTTGCTCTGTAGCGATTGCGATATATCGTGGATCTATTTCGGTGCCAACGTAATTTATTTTGAGCCTAATACAAGCCAAAGCAGTATTTCCGATCCCCATAAAAGGATCATAAACAAGCATATTGTTTTTAATTCCGTGAAGTGTTATGCAGCGCTCTGCCAATTTAACAGGAAACACAGCAGGAGGAGGACGACCATTTTGTATTGTAGGATAAGGTATGAACCAAACATTCCCTCTATCACGTCTGTCTTGTCTTGCAGATCTCCACCTGCCTATATTCGTCTTATCTTGGTATGTGACACCTGCTCGCAATTTGTCTAGTTTTACATTTCCAGTTTTGCTAAAGTGAAAGATATATTCATGTAAGTCACTTACATAACGGGAACTGGTAATGGGTTTAAAATGACCTATTGATACATTTCCCTTATTACGGAATTCATTATTCTTACCGATGTCTTCCGGATCGAAGGACACGGACTTTATCCAATGAATTATGTTCTGTAATTTAAAACCAATATCCAAAAATTGTGCTGCTACGCAGAAAGGGATTGTGGGATCTGCTGGTCTCCCAGCTATGTTAAGAAAAAATGAGCCATCATTCTTCAAGATAGAGATGCTACCGTTCCCCACATTCTTGATCCATTTTAGGTAAAAGTCTCTTTCCAGGTTATCTTTGTATGTTCCATATTCCTTACTTAAATTGTATGGGGGGGAGGTAACAATGACATCTATCAATAGCTTTTCATTTCTGAGCCTATCCATGAAGCTTAGGCAGTCTTCCTCGTAGATCTGATTTACTTTTATTGTCAGTCCATCCAATCAGTAGAAGTCACTTTTTTATAATCTTGTCGAGCGTAGGAATGCGGACGCAGATTAAATTTAGCTTCAATTATTGGAGTAACTAGATATATGATATGCTCATAACAGCTGTAGGCAGTCAGAAGATAGTCGAAATACTTCAACATATTAGTTCAGCATCTTCTAATCTAACGTACAAACATGTGGTAATTCATATTTTGTTTCGCAGCTGTCTTGATGGTATGAATCGTCATGTCAGACCAAATCCCTATTCCCAGTCAGAGATGCCAACAGTCTCCGCCCTTGGGATTAATTTAAGAATAGTTGAAACCTGGCTTGGCTGCACGGAATTGTCGAGGGTGAATGAAATTGTAACTAGATTATATGATTATATACTCAAGGAAGTATCTACCTATGCAGCTCACACATGAAGAGAAAGTTGCCGCTGCTCGGATATTTCTTCGGTCGCTCTTCAAGTTTAAGATCGGTCCTGATGGTGGTTATAGTCCTATATTTAAGTAGCTGTTTCGTATTTGCGGAAACAAATGCGCAACAGGTTGACTTGTTTGTACCAGGAAAAAGAGCACTGAGCGTGAGCTGCGGAAGCATAATTAATGAATCAATTGAACTCTCTGCAAACCTTATTTGCGGCGAGCATGGACTTATGGTTAATGCCTCTAACATTTCTGTTGACATGAATGGATATTCCTTAATTGGGCCCGGAATGCCAAACACCAAGTCTGGAATAATCGTACCAGATTCATATAACATAACAATATCTGGCCCTGGGCTTATACGTGGCTTTCAATCTGGGATCTTCGCGTCGGGCTCGACCAAGTTAAACATATCTTCGCTCTTTCTTGAAAGAAATCAAATCGGTATCTATTTGACTGGTACATCTGATTCAACCCTCGAACAGAACATGATAAGGAATAACGAGTTAGGGATTGCGGCACATTCAAGTAAAGATATTCGACTACAAGACAGTTATTATTATGGGAATTCTTTGGCAGGTGTTTCATTCATCAATTCAGTTGATTCCTCTATTTTGCTGAACTATGTCAATGGAAGTCAGAACGGGATATTCACAGATCCTTCTAGCTCGTCCAATGACATAGCCTACAATTTTTTGAATAACATTATAGACATCAATAGTGCCAACGGTTTAGCAATTGATGTTACAAATAATACCTACAATGGGAACTATTGCGAACTTAGTCTGCCGGATGGTATTTGTCGAGGTTCGCCAGATCTAGGTTGACAGGTCTGTTTTGCCCACGTCGCGAACAGTCTCTGAGACAATTTCAGGCTTGAATTAGCCTCTGGTATCTGTCTTGTTTCTTTGATATCTATGGGTGTGATATTCAATGCAGGAATTCATCATTATCATCAGGCAGTAAGTTGGGAATTATTCTATAAAGAAGAAATCACAAAGTTAAAAGGACTACAACAACTTTGAAGGAAGTTTGTAGTGATAGTTATTTGTTGACCGAAAGATTATGCAGAAGAGATTTTGGATTGGTCAGTACTCACTCTGGATCACATTTGTAACGAACTTATTTTCCTTTAAGAGACTAATCACATATGATTTATAAGGAAATTAGAATGGAAATATTTCTCCACTATCTTCAGATTTGCTTGCGTGGCGAGTTTTTGATGCTGTCAAGTCTGGTAGTTTGTCCTGCATGTTTACTTCTACTACAGCTGAAGCTTCTTCCATTATCTTGGTAACCTCCGCACCGTCGGCTCCCACCGCATCCAAGCTAATCATACCACTGCCTTGCAAGGAACTATCTGAGTAAGTACTATTTAGAATATCTCCGAGAGAGTCAGATATTTGTGATAGTGATTGATCCGCTGTTGGGATAACTGATGAGAGTCCGCCCCTCAAATCTCTAATTGCTGTGGTTGTAGGAGTTAAGGTTGACGCCACATCTCCTAATTCAGTAACTGTTTCTAGTCTTAATCTTACCTGGTCTGTTGTCAACATAGTTGACTTGACAACTTTGTTGATCTTACGTATTTGGGACAGTTCGCTGGATAACGATTTTGCATAACCGGTTTCGTGATTCTGTACAGCCTCTATAACATGATTAAAGATCTGTTCGTCCCGTTTCTTTAATCTTCCAGAGAACGCTTCCATTTTGGTGATTTGCATCTGAAGCTTTCTATGTGCTTGCTCTAATCTGGGCTTTAGCGGTTGCGTAGATTTTAAACTCTCTCTGATTTTGCTCTTAAGGTCAGCTGAGGATATGCCCTTTTTCTTTTCTGATCCACTCCACTTATCGAAGAAAGACATTAGGATTATGATTCCGTTTGCACAAACGCTTAATTTTATCATATATCAAGAATTTTTGCTCATAAGGTGAACTGAATGTGCTTATGAATATATGCTTTGAGACCCTAATTCATTTGGTGCTAAATACAACATCAAAAATCAGCACTAAAGTTTAAAGAAGACCTCCAGGTAACCGCACGATGAACAGATGAAGATATTGTAGTGTCCATATTTCTTCATGATACCGGGAAGATATCTTTCAAGCGACATCGTGGGTTTTAATGGAAGCGGCAATGGTACCTTTTTTGGAAGGACCTGGCTTTCCTCTTCCATCTTGCCCTGACACTTTGGACAATCCCTTGACATAGATAGATAGAATTCAACACGTAAATTTATTACGTGTTTCTTATTATCCGACTATATAACCTCTCAAAAACTCAAATAATTCTTAATGTAAAAAATTCATTCCATTAAGTGTCAGGGTAATGATCATCTGGAAGTAACACATGGACTCGAAGAAAACAATATACTTCAACAATAGGGGATAGGAAATGAGAAGCACTAGATTAGTTTTTGTTAGGTCGCTTCACAATATGAAACAGCAAACACAAAAGTAGACACAAAAGTACACGTATGTTCGGGCTACGACAATGGACCTTTAATTCGGTCAATATACCCATTAGTTATAGAAGAATCCACGTACCTAGAAAGAGGTATGAGAATAAATTGTGCTAATTTTGACCGTCTGGTTGGGGATTTCATATCATGTCTCCAAGTGTCTAGCAAAAAGCTTATGCTCCCATGGTGTCTAATCATCTATGAATCTGATGAATCCATGTCCCAAGCAATCATTGCATTTGTCATTGGTCATGTATGCAACTACCCCTCGTATCCTATCACGATGGCTAATTTTTTTCCCTGAAAATACGTACCCAGTTCCACAACAAGAGGAACATCTCACCCAAGCGGTAGGCACACTTCGCGGACCTTCTAAAGGCATCCTCGATTTCTTCATGATTAACAGGGTACGTTGTAATATCCGAATCCATGGCTATGTAAACTTAGCTCTGGAGGCCCCATGTGTATAGAGTGCACAGCTTTTCGACAAGATTCCGTCTGCTTTTTATGGAACATAGCTAACTTCAAGCTTCATTGAGAAGCCAATCTGGTCAGAACGGCATCAACAAAATCAAATGAAACTGTATTAGGAAATCACAATGGAACAATAGAATAAGGATTAGAAGCTCCTAAAATATGATGGAAGTCATTCAGCCGCCCCCGCTTCCGCCACGAAACATTCTTGTGATCGCTTCGATCGCTTCAGATAACGGAGTGCCATGATCTCTTACATCCTCAGTGACTGTGCTCTGATTTGTGGGATGTGATATATTTTGTTTACCTGCATTAGTAATGCCTGATAATGCTTGTTGTTCCTGCACACTTGAGAGATTCGCAGATGCATTCGAGCTGATTTTTTCTGCAGACGAACGATTGGAAAGGCTACTAGGCTGAAGCTGATCCGACGTTGGATGTAGCGTATTGTTTTCCACAGTACTGACTAGGTCTTCAATCGCAGATAGCGATAGTGACCCGTTTTCGTACAATAGTTGACGTTGGGTATTGTTGTTGAAGAATACTAATATCAGCTCCGTCAGAAGTCTGGGTTGTTCTTCAGGGACCCACTGACCGGAAAGCGGCATTGTAATACCGGTAACGTTACGAGCCAAGGTTCTTGCCGACTCCATGGTGGGATTGTCAATGGCCCTTTTTCTTTCTACACCAGACAGTTCTCCGGAAAGGGCTAAAACGGGCAAGTTAAGTTCAGATTTTGATGTCTCATTATTCTCCTTAGCATCGGAAGAGAAAGCCCGAAAGTATTCAAATCCTGAGCGCATTCCTCCTGGAGCGGAATAATGTCTCACGTATTCGTCTATATCTTCCTCATTGATAGAATAGGGATTGTACGCCAACTGACGGTAGAACCATGAGAGGTACTCACGTTCGTGGCCTGCTACAAGGGCTTCTGGCAAATCTGAGGCCCGGTGAAATGCAAACCACCAAGGCTCGCTGACTAGTTCTTTGGACAGAGACCCGGGGAAAACAAAGTTCATTACGACTAGCTTGCTTACATTGTTAGGATGGGCTACGGCATACGAGTAAGCTGTTTGAGCTCCTATGTCGTGTCCTACAAGAGATGTCTTGTTGAAGCCCAAATTAGAGATAAGCTGATAGATGTCATTTGCTGTCGTGTTTCCGTCGTAGCCTGCTGATGGCTTTGAAGTATCGCCCAATCCTCTCAAGTCAGGCACTATGACCGTGTAATTGTTCTTTGCCAGAATAGGCATCACGTGCCTCCACTCATACCATGTTTGAGGCCATCCATGCAGCAAGACAACCGGGTCTCCTTCCCCGCCGATTACGTAATGCATCGAAAGACCATTTAGCTCGCTACGCCGATGACTGAACGGAACACCATCTAGCAAAAAAGATCCCGAATCGAGAGATGAATTGTAGAAGTAGAGGCCATGAGATGGAGTACTTTCTTTTGAAGAGTTATACGTAGAAACACCCAGTTCACCAAAAGCCTTTTGAATATCCGAAGATGATGATGATGGAATTTGAGTTAAGGTTGCATTTTGTCGAATTGTTGCTTTTCCTGTATGTAGAGGCTCATTGTTATTACCCTCTTCTCTATTATCAAGAGATGCAAATAATGGCGTCTGATATTGATATTCTGCATCGCGATTGCTTTGAGCCGCTCCCATATTCTGATTTATAATGACAGAGCTAATGATAATCAGACCAAGAAGTATTGCTAGAAACAAATAAGCCTTTCGAAAAAGAAACATTCTTTCTCGTATTTATCGCATGTTATTATAAATGGCACTATTACTCGGTCTATACTCAACATCCAAAAAAAATTCACCTGTCATGTTCTCGTTAAATTCGGGAGCCCCAATTGCAGAAGGCACACCAGATAATAGTTTCATTGTTCCTCCATCCATGGAACACTGGTAAATCGACAATATATTTTCTTATGCAGAAAGCAATACTCTCCTATCTCGGTATGATATTACTGATTTAAGACATGTCCTTAATCGTAAGCACTTATCTGATTCTGGCGAATCTGTCAAATTAGATTAAAATCCAAACATATTAACGATGAAATACAATTTTTGATCGCGTGAAGAACACATCCAAAATAAGTACAAATCAAAAGGTCTTACATATGTTCAAACAAATATTTTTCTACTCTAATCAGATAAAAATATTTTTCTTTGCGAGGTCACGGGTTATTGCTTCATGTTAAATGTTGTGAACTACTTAGTTCACCTGAATGTGTTCCGCCACATGCTTTTATATTTGAGGCATCTCCCTCTGGATATCCTATTCTCAGCTCCATAAATGTTCTTCTGATACCAAGGGTTGGCAGCAGTAAATCTTCAAGACATACATAATACCAAATGTCAAGGTATTAAAAAAGTTACAATGGTAGAGGGGTTCATCATGGCATAACGCTAGGAGTCTGTTAAGTAATGACAAGATTATTCGAAATAACTCGGATGAATCTGGGCATACTCGCTTGCCGTGGGAGACCACAACGTCTCGCCACCTTAGGTTTCGGCTGATGAAACTTTTTTGACAATTGATGTCTTAGTCATCTTGAAGTCTGATCGTACTACTATTTGTGAGACACTTGAGTATTGTTTTTCTTGGCATTGATTGAAGTGTTTGCCGAAAGCTAGACTTTGTGTCATATCCAATACCCGCCTTTTTTTCCACAAAGTACCAGAGAAACTTGGAAAGATCAATGCCCCAAACTCGCTAGCTATGAATCCTAATGTAGGTGGATTATAGTGATTGTCGAAGCAAAATGGGATCAATAAGCAGAAATTGGTTAGCTTAGGCTGATCCTTGGCAAATAATCCACTTATCATGGGTAATACTAATCGAGAAATCTGTTCCTATGCGTTATTTTAGCCAGCGTCCTCCTATCCACCTACTGACCTTACTCCTACGAATTAGGATAGGGTATGCAATTGTAACCTTTTTGTCGAGATAATGTTGTCCACGGGGTCCAAATATTTGTGCTAGTAGGTGCTCAATGGTATAGGATTTAACCAAATTAAGAGAATACCCATTCAAATTATATCTAGGCTATAAAGTCTATAACAATGACTAATAGATGTTATAAGGATGGAATGCGTATCGTAGCGAGGGATAATAGAGTAGTTGGCTTGTAAAGGAATCTGTATAAGACATAAGGCACAAAAGCCTATAGGCTTAGGCCGCTACGCAAACGGACAGAAGAGGTGTCAAATATGTGGATTATTTCTTGAGTGGAGCGGATTGTGGTGCCCCTGCTGTGGATATCGTCTTAGAGGAAAGCCTCGAAATCTCAAGTACAAGATCAAACTAAGACAAGGGAAAAATGCCGGTGAAGAAGGAAGGGAGAAAGAAGATCGAGGGGAGTCTCACCACCTCCTGGTAGGAATTAACAAATAAACGTTCGGCTAGCTAGATATTTGAGATTCGTCTTTTTGAATTGTTCTGTGTTGTGTAGTGTACCTGTGGCCGCGAATCTGCTACTTGTCTATACATAGGCCCTACTTAGTCTAGGCTACGAGAAATCACGTTTCTTGCGAAGATGATAGATTTATCGACCTGGGAAATTGCCTCTGTTTTAAAGTCTCCAGAGGCATCTATTGTCCTTCCATTTGCCTGAAAGGGCAGTAAACAACGCAGCATCTATCATAAATTGCTGCCGAACTTTGCGGATGGGACCTCTCTGAAGGATAAAATTATAACTCAGTTGTCTTTAAGGAAAAATAAAGGGATTAGATGCCATAATGTTGTTTACAAAGGTTGGGACGGTAATTCTTCTAGTATCAAATATGGATAGATCAGTTAGATTCTATAAAGAAATCCTTGGTTTGCCGGTAAAAAATAAGACACAATCGTCTGACTGGGTTGAATTTTTCAACCGGGAAACCACTTTGGCGCTGCATTCGGTAAAAAAGAGTAAAACCGATAGTGGTCCTAGGACTAAGGATGCGAAGTTGGGAACTGGAACTTTAGTTGGATTCATGGTTAGCGATATTGATTCTACAGTTGACGCACTAAAGGAACATGATGTAAAATTCTTTAAAGAACCCAGAGAGGAGCCGTTTGGCAGACATGCTATACTAGAAGACCCTGATGGGCACTTAATTTCGATTGCTCAACTGAAGAGGACTCCGTCACAGGGAGCAGAGGTAGAGGAATTTGACTTGCTAGGACTACTTGGCGCTGAGTGATCACGCGACCATATGGATTGAGAGGGAAAACCTGTATGACCCAACTGAGGTAGGAGACTTTTTCTATTCAAGAAATCTTATTAGATTCTTCTTTCTAGTATAAAATGATGGATTATAAATCGATTCACGAAAGAATAATGAATGTGGACCCCAAGATCAGGCTGGTTACCATATGTGACTTGAATGGAAAAATAATGCACTCGGATCATCGAGAAGGAGTAAAAAATCTGTTATCACCAGAGGAAAGTAAGAAATCTCTTGAATTGGCTGTGAATGCTTGGAAGACAAGAAGTACCCTTCAATCGAAGATAGGAAAGGGAAAATATGTTTTGGCTGAATATGAGAAGATTAAAAGAATAACAATGCCGCTAGATGACGAACATATTCTCTATATCACAACGGAAGTGGAAGCTGATCATTCAAAAATAATTGAGAGTGCGAGAAGATCCTAGACTCGACCTATCACAAATTGCCATTTTTTTATGGTTCTAGATTAATTGGCAGATTGCAATAAGACCTGCGTAAGATATCTGACTGTGTTTGGGAATCCCTACATGGTGCTATTTATTTAAATACGATGTCTATCTTTATGAAGGAGTAGGGAAGAGAAATTAGATGATATTTGAGTCTTTTTTCAAGAAGAAGAAAAAGCAAGTAGAGAAGGGAATCGATGATGCTGGAGATGTGCTTAGACCAGAACAGCATGATAACGAATTAGAAAAAATCGATGAAGACTTCACAGCAGAAAAAGGAAACCTCGGAAACGTCAAAAAGAAATCCTTTGATGCAAAGGAATCATTAGCTACCGAAACAGAACAGGAGTACAGTAAACGTTCGTCTGATAGTGAAGGGGGTATCCCTGAACCTACTGTCGATGAGATTACATTGAATGTAAATTCAGAACTCTTGAGAAAGGCGCAGTCCAAGGGAATTGATTTATCATCTGCTTTGGAGCAGCAACTAAAGAGAATGGTATCAGATGTTAGGTAAAAAGAAGTAGGAGCGACTTAATTCTCGTAGATCAATTTGGCGTAGCCCTCTTGTAAAGTAATTCTGGGGCTACCATATTGTGAAATTAATGCGCTAGGATGTAATGTGTATGCAACTTTTTTGCCCCCTATTCCTTATCCTTTACAAATCGTTTTGACTTGTTTAATTGATACCTAAACAACATGCCGACGAAAGGATTTATCAAATATGGGAAGGTTTGCTTCAGCCATACTCCAGCCCGAACATAAAACGGGACTATTATTTCTAGACGATGTGAGCAGGATGCCCTTAAGATGGCCTTCGATACGGTCTTCGGCTCAAGAAAGAAGCCAGTGTAGGTCGGCTTCCTAGAACCAAAAGACTCATGGTCGAAGAAGTGCGTTTTTACACCGATTGGACTCACTACCGTAATTCCGACCCCTGTCCCGTGCAATTCGTGATATAATGACTCAGAGAACCCTAACACGGCATATTTTGAAGCGCAGTAACCTGCCATTCCCGCGACCCCGAAGCTGCCAGCTACTGAGGCTACATTTACAATATGGCCAGAATGTCGATTTAGCATAGATCCCAAGAAGGCTTTGGTACAATATATCATTCCTAGGTAGTTCGTTCGCATAACTTTCTCTATTTCTCCAAGGCTTTGATCCTTCACCTTACCGTATATCCCAACGCCTGCATTGTTTATCAAAATATCAATATACCCGAATTTTCTAAAGACCAGTCCAGCCAGATTATCGACTTCTTCCATATTTGATACATCACATTGGTATGACACAACTTCGAAACGGCGTGATTCTTCATTTCCTTGAAGAAGACTTTCAAGTTCAATTAATTTGGACTGTGTTCGGGCAACTAGGATTATGACATCCGCCCCCTGTCTTGCGAACTCGAAGGCAGTCTGCTTCCCGATACCGTGAGAAGCTCCGGTAATGAGTACCCTCTTTCCCTCAAATTTCCTATCACCAGGCTTCATTTCATTACGGCTAAGTATTCTTGAAGGTGGCATTTTAACCGTTCCGCGTGGATCTAATCATTTGTATAAAGATTTCTGCAGATTTCCTATCTGATTGTCCCATTCATAGCAGCTCTTTTGGTAGAATCCTACTTTTTTTTGGAGCCAAAACTTCAGATCTGACTAGATAGAGTTCAGGTCCAAATTAATGCTTGAAGTAGCGTGCACATTAACAGTAATTAAACGACCGTAATTACATGAACCTCAATTGGATACTCGAGCGTACATGATCAGAGTTGGGTAGGATGGCTTTAGCTCACTGGTTTCTAGCTGAAGGCGTGAAGGCTGGCTTGCAAACGGATTTATCCTCAGGATACAATATCATAGGGATATATATTGTCTAATCACTTTGTGTATATTACATCTTGGTAAAGACTGTTAATCTTTCAGTTTTTGAGCCACAGTTTAATACATGTGGCAGTCGATACGATTAGGATGATACTAAATTTCCTCTGGAATGAATATTTCCAAAGTTAACCGGATTGATACTAGATAGTTCCACTGTATTCTTGTCACAAGCTCAGGACGAATCTTATGAATAGCTCTTAATGGTTGCAGTAAGTTATTGTCTATAGTTGAAAATTATTAGTATACATATGGCTGCAGAGTTGTTTCATCCGGTACACTAAGATAGATGAATCTACCGTCATACCGCTTTATTCTTGATATGGGAATCATGTACTCGTTTAGCAACTTGAATTTGCCGAAATGTATGACTATTACGTTATCCTTGTAAGTACATATGACGTTACCACATGACATCCCGTCTCCAGTCTTAGCTGGAATTCCTAAATTACATAACGTATCCCAACTCACTTTTGAATCACAAGGGTTGAGTTCATCACTGGCTTTACCAATGTCCTTTTTAATTAGAAAATTTTCATCGCTATCCTCAATGTATGAGGTCTGGAATTTCTCGTCAGCTGCCATAGAATTTTATGTAATTACTCTTCAGCTTCTTGTTATTATCTTATAATATTAAAAAAATCGATCCTTTGGTGTAATTCTCCTAGCCTAGTAAAGATCCAGCTCAGATTAATACCGGTGCAAAATAGGATAATTCGTTAGAAATCCCACTTGGGCATCAATGATGTATTCACGGACCAAAACTTAGGAGTTTATAATAGTAATTAGGTTATCATTGTTTTCAATTTGGATGTTTTTTTGTTAATTACAAATTATGCAGATTTAGCCTAATACAAATAAATTTATCTGTCCATCGTCATGAAATTCGAATAGAATTCGAGCGTCATGCAGGGTGTTGACAAGTGCTGAGCAAGAAAGTTTAACCTTTCTCCAATATTCATATATTAGAATATAAAAGTCTAAATCGAACTCGAGCCATCAGCAGAAATCAGGACATGAAGGTTGGTAATGAATATGATGGCAACTATACTAATATTAATCAAGCCGCAATTGCAATCTTAGCATAAATACGATCCTTTACTCCGATGTGGTAAGGTCACCTACGAATTCTTCTAGCCAAGAACAGAATAGAGATATCAAATTTTGTCTTCACAAGGGTCATTCAAATTTGCACAAAAGATTTTCCGAAGTGAAATTGGAATGGGCTCAATCGACATTGATGTTTCATTTCCTACCCAGCATATTTTACTGGGTCAACTCAAACTAGTAACATTTAATTCGATTCGACGGGGTTCTAACATTTTAAATCTCTAAAACACGATTGGAAACATGATAAAATCATATGTCGGCTCAATTTAAAGTGCAGCCGTAGCATGCGAGTGAAAAGTCTAGTTAAAAATCTGATATTCTACGATGTAACGGAAAATCATGTTCCCATTTGATTCGTACACCCTAAGCTGCAGAAGAATAGTACGGGTTTGTATCTAGACTCAATTTGGAATAATGATTATTGTGCAAATTGGGGATATTATTTAACAAATGAATGTTAAAAGCTAATGGGAAAGTAGGAAATATGGGGTTCAATTCTGTTGCAGAATACCTGAAAATACCCTTAGAGCTGGCGACAGATATTAGAAAGCGACAAGATAAAGTAAAGCAAGCTCGCCAACTGCTGCCACAAGGGTCGCGAATTTTGGGACCTGAAAAATTTCGCTACTACGAGAATGATCAGATGAGTACGGATATGACGTCGCTATCACCGACCCTCTCGCAATATATAGAGAGACGATTCATTCCAACATTACATTGGTACCAACAGAAGGCCAGATCTGATTCACGCAGATTCAGTATCTGGAAGACAATCGTAGTATCATCAGCTTTGTTCTTGGCGATAATAAATGCAATAGACTTAGGAGCAATAACTCATAGCGCTCGCAATTCATTGGTGCCGCTTGCCTCTGCGATCGCTGCTATAACTATCCTGACCTCCTTTGCTTACCTTCAAGTTTCGAGAATCCATGAGAACAGAATTCAATCCACCGTGATAAAACAAAAGTTGGAAAAGGAATATCAGCTTTTTATGTTACGGGCTAAACAGTACGTGAGAAAAGAAGGGATTGATGATAGCTATGCCACTCAATTATTTGTTGAGAATGTTGAAGGCATCATCGCTAATGAACAGTAACGGAAATAATTTCTTACGTAAGCTTAATTTGGTCCAAATATATCAATTTGATTACGGTAGAGCATCGATTTTCATTACCTTTCAATCTGAGCCTCCTATATAAACTGCAATCTTTCCAAAAGAGTGATCCAGCCTATTAATGTCTTGTTGTGCAAATGGCCATCTGCGGTCGAATCCTTCTGTCAGAACATGATTACGCAGTTGCAGGAAGATGTAAACCTTGAATATCATACCTCCTCAGGCATAGTAATGCTACATGTTTTAGGAATTCATAGTTGAGAAACGTCAGACCATATCTAGCTTCTTTTTCACAGTCAAAACTCTCGCAACCAATGTCTGAGATTTGTCTAAACGTTCGTCTATGCGGATTGTAGAGATAACGCGTGATGCGCCACTCCTTATCACTGCTTTATGAGCGGCTTCCACTGCAGCCAGAATATTTTTTAAATCCTCTGCTTCAATCTGGGTTCCCATGCCAGTAAGAGTGGCTTTAAGCCCTTTCGTCTTCTTAATCGCCGCAAAAGCAACAGAGATCTCCCTACTCATGCTTGTTTTACCCTCCACAATTGGCACGAGGCTGATCTCTGCAACAACGATCTTATCCTTTATGGGACGGGTCCGCATGTATGCATGAAAGATGATTCATCTTTTAATCGTTTGTTAGCTTCAGATATCCTGACTAACTAACTAAGGATCTGAAGTTAGAGTCGATAATGCTAGAATTAAAACGCTCCACAAATTCCTTTTGGTCATCACTTATGCGCATCATACAAGCTAATCATGTTCTTATTATAATAAATAATGTTCAGTGAATTATATTCTCTATATATTGTAACATCTTGGTTAGTTTATTGCTAGACTTCAATAGATTATTTAGATATTGATATTCGCAGATTAATATAGGCATTCTGCTAGAGAGAAAGTGAAGCAAGATATGGCACAAATGCCAGCACTGATTCCAAAAGAAGTAGAGATACAAAGACT
>JBKPHJ010000173.1:0-1472 GCA_046729835.1 Thermoproteota archaeon | reverse complement strand
GGCAAGAGGGAGGCCAAAAGGTCTCCATGACCTTCAAAGTCGTTTTGCGACACGCTCTATATAGCTCAACAGTGGAGGCACTTGCCGCCTTTGATTTTCCAGAAAAGCATTTCCTTCCACGGGTGTTGTGCTATTTCGATGACATTATGGAAGATAAGATGATTCCCATGTATAACGATTTCAGCGGAGAACGGCTTGCAATCCATGAATTCAATGCGAAGCATCCCAAGAAGAAGATTTCGCCGCTGTATGGATTGGGAGAAACAAGGTTAGTGAGAGCGGCATGGCCAGCGGCAATGTATGTCTACCATGATTTTTCGCACGCTAAATACAATCAATATATAAAGGAGAAACTCAAAAGCTGATATGGTGAGCCGTGTGTTTTCTGCCTGCTCCGGCGACTCCCATAATTGATGTATCTCTTTATAAACCCTAAACCCTCGCGACTACTCTTCCTGCCCCTGTTGACGCACAACGAATGTTGTATTACTGTAGTACTTCTAGGACTATACAGCGTGTGTAGCTCCTGAGTGGGCAAAAGTGCCCATTTTGTGTTCCTTGTAAAGGAGAAGAGTGATGAAGAAAGTTGGTACAGTAGGCAGAATCTTACTCGCAGTCGTGGTCTTAGTTGTGTTCGTCGGTAACGTTGATGCACAAGCGTGGAGGCCCACCGGGAATCTGGTCGCAGGGAGAGCAGGTCATACGGCCGTACTGCTCCAAAACGGCAAAGTATTGGTCGCTGGAGGAGCAAATGCACAAGGCTTCTTATCTTCAGCCGAAATGTATGATCCGTTCACCGGCACCTGGGCTGCTACTGGCTCAATGGCTATACCTCGCCTTTATCATGCCATGACATTGTTGCACGACGGGAGAGTATTGGTGACTGGAGGGCTCACGGATGAAGCAGCTGGTTCATCTGAGGTATATGATCCAATATCTGGTACGTGGACATTAATTAACTCGATGGTTGGCTCCAGATATAGCCATACTGCCACAACGCTCCAGAATGGTAAGGTGCTGATCGTAGGGGGACTAACGAACAATACCTCGGGAACTACCACCACTGACTCGGTAAAGATATATGATCCCACTACCGGGCTGTTTTCTCTGACGCAGCCACTCAATGGGACAACAAGTGGGCACACCGCCACCTTATTGCCTGATGGCCGGGTGCTCGTGACTGGAGGAAGAGGGTTTGGACCTTTCGAAACCGGGCAGCTTTCTTCGGCTCAAATCTACGATCCTGCGAGCGGCTTGTGGACTATTGTCGGTTCAATGGCGGTTCGCCGAGAAGGTCATATGGCGACACTCTTAATGAATGGCCAAGTATTTAACTGGTTGCAAGTTTTGGCAATCTCTCCAAGCTCTTGAAAACGTGGAAGAAAACCAAGATACGCGAGGTCAGGGTCTCAACAGTGCATAGACCAGCAAGCGTGGCGATCCCCCGCATCACTGCGCCATATTCTGGCTCG
>JBKPHJ010000172.1:0-1294 GCA_046729835.1 Thermoproteota archaeon | reverse complement strand
AGAATCCGAGATCATGTAGTTGATTAAGTGCCCAATATTCTTGTTGCAACTCTTCAACTTCAGAAGCTGAAATATCAAGTTCTATTGCGACATCAATTGGTTTTCTTCCACATTTGAATAAGCGTAATGCTTTCGTTGACTTGGACTTGCTGCTGCGGATATCAGAATTAGTATCATCGTCACCGCTATTGATAGTTCTTATGATCTTTCCAATTGATCCAAACGATAAATGCGCTTGGCGGGCAATCTCTCGTACGGGCTTTCCATCTTGATATAGTTTGATAACTAATTGTTCTTTTTCTTTCTTGTTCAATACGACTTGCATAATTCTGAATATAACTGCCGCTGTTCTTAGCTTTTTCTATCTGTTATCATCTGCTACTGTTAGTTGCTACTCTCACCAATCAGCCCCATACTACTGGTCACCGGCTACGATGAATTTTTTTAACATACCATCTCAGCAACTAACTTAATTAACTGGTCCATACGAATTGGTTTTTTACGTACTTTCTTATATAATTAGAGTTTTTCTAACTCTTTTATCAGATTGGCATCTAGCTCATATGCTGAGATGGGAATCATATTGGTTCCGTTATGTTCTCTTAACTTGCGAGCAACAGAATCACCCAGCGTGTCACCCATTCTATAATCTATGAGTATAAGATCTATTTTGATGCCCATAGTTGTCATTGTTACATCATAACTTGGTTTCAACATTAGCTCAAATGATAGAAGCATATCTGGTTCATCGTCGCATATCATAATTGTTTTCTTTTTTCTTTCAAAATTACTATGATTATATGTTAATTGCTGAATATTATCCATCTCATTTATCGCCCCCGCTTTTCATAGCCTTTACATGCTCTATACTCTATATATAGACGCACAGTTATATATGACTCTCTATATATCGTCGTATATAATTCCAACATTATAGTTGTAAATGCATGAGTATCACGCGGGTTTATCATTGGTGTAGAAAATAATGGATAAGCTTCAGAAAGCTAGTGTTACAGCTCTTTCAGTGACAATTGCTGCTGTTTTTGCACTCATCTGGTTTACTGACACATTTAGCGAATCGAAGCTCAATGTATTTAGATTTGAAACTGGTCGAGTCTTTCGACTATGATGATGACTTTGATGAAGACGAAGACGAGAGCGATGAGTAACTGGCATTGACGAACAACACCATGACAACTATCGATAGAGATACAATAATCGGAGTATCTATCGGCTATTACTTATTCATCTCTCCGCACTTCTGACAAATATACCGCGCTTCTTCATTTAACGT
>JBKPHJ010000171.1:0-3472 GCA_046729835.1 Thermoproteota archaeon | reverse complement strand
CCAGGCATCCAATATCCAAGGGTTCCTGGCCATGAGATAGCAGGGATCATAGTAATTTTTCGATGCCTAACTATGGAGATCGAACTATCGATTATGCTGTAGGATTGATTAACATATTATCTAGCGCACATACAACAACATACCAGCATGGCATATTCACTAAATGAAATTGTATCACGTGAAGAATTATCCAATCATTGCCCTTGTTCTTCGTCATTCTCATCCTGAGTCTCGTCACCTCCATCATCTCCATTTTCATCATTCTCTTTATCTGCGACAGGAGGAGCAGCAGTGGCAGATGAAGGAGCAGTAGGAGGAGATGGAGGAGAAGGGAGAGGAGCTAATGCACCACCACCAGCAGAAGTATCTCCTTCACCAGTAGGCAATATCCTAAAGATCTTGCCCTGCCCTAATGATACTACATACAAATATCCATCATACGGACTTACTTCGATATCTGAAATGCCACCAAATCCCGTAGCGAAGACTATCTGATTAGAAAATGATTCTTCTTCCCTATCTGCTACTTTGTCATTTAGAGGTTCTGCAAGTACAAGCTCTGTTCTATCTTGATTAAGTTTGAAATGATATAAGTTTCCAGCATGTATATCGCCCACAAACATATCATTTTCGAAGTCTATGCCATAGTTCTCTGAATTTAGGAATTTAATCGCAGTAGGGCCTGTTGTGTAAAGCCATGTAAGTTTTGGAGGATGATATTTTCCTATACCGTTTAATTCCACTAGCGTCTCGGGTTGTACTGAAGCGATAGTACTCTCACCTTCCCTTGGATCTCCTCCTCCACGCTCCCAAATTCCCACAATCTGACCCCAACCGCTGTTAAATCCTAGTTCGACCAAATTTATCTCGTCTCCATAGCCGGCTCCGTTCTCTGTATCCCACAGATTCCCTGTTACAGGGTCAAAATCGATACCAAAACTGTTGCGAATGCCATAAGCATAATAGAGATTAAGTGGGAAAGTATTACCAAGCACATAACCACCTGTAGTAGGGTCTTGAACAGGTTCTCCATTTTGGGTTATTCTTAGGATTCCACTTGTTCCATCAGCCGGAGTTTCAGGATTATTTTGTGCGTTGGTACCCTCTGTCTTATCAACATCTCCGATTGGTACGTAGACATTGTTATCTGGGCCTATCCTTATCGCTCCGCCGTTGTGTCTTGGGCCAGGCAATACCGGAAGATCAAGGAGCAATTTCGGATTAACCAACTGGCCGTCTACAAATTCATATCTGTACAACCGATTAGCTATAGGAGTTCCTCCGTCTTGTCCCTCGGCTTCAGTAAAGTACAAGAAAATATACGTCTTTTCAGTCTCATTGTTTTGCGAGATAGCGATTCCGCACATGCATCTTTCTACTTCTGTTGCCACATTAACATCGAGCAAAGGTTGAGGTTGTACTACTCCATCTCCGACTCGCATAACAGTCCCCTTGTCCTTCTCCAGTACCAGAATATCATTTTGAGATAGGAATGCCATAGTGGTAGGCAATGTCAGTCCCTCAGCTACTACCTCTGAAGCAAAACCAGGGAGATTGAAGACAGGACTGCCGATGGCATCAGAATATCTGAGAACGGGTTCATCCGAAGACTGAGCAAAAACAAATGCAGAATGGGGCGATGATGAGGGTGATGAGGACGAGGATGAGGATCGGAAGAATGACGACTGCTGTAACTCCGAAGATGATATTTCAAGTACTAACGAAGATGCAGCAACAATCAGAATAACTACCAATATCTCTTTATGTCTCATGCTACTGCTTCTATGGATCAAGTTATTCAGACCTTATAATGATTATGGTAAAATTGGTCATTAGAATGAATCAATAGAATGTTCAACAGAATGGATTATACACCCGAGTAAAAGTTTTAAATGAAATAAGCTTATTATCAAGTGACTCTCTTGCGCAACCAGATGATTATTTCGCGCCATAGCCGTTCGGTCTATGAACAATGAACCTCATCTTCTATCAGACCTAATACTCTTATAGGGAACGGCTGAAAACTTTATTCTACTTTCATCGTATTTTTCACTATTCTACTGCCTGCTCCTCTTCAGAACCACTCTCGGGTTCAGTCTCCTCTTCCTCTTCCTCAGCCGTTCCAATATCTACGGTTTGATTCGTTACTGTAACGATATCGCTTGATATAATGACGTAAACCCCTTGAGGTGGAAATCCATTCATGTCTGTATCTGTTGCTCCTTCTGTGCTAATAGTTACCGTTCCGTTAGCCGGAAGTGGTTCTGCAGGATCTATTGAAATGTCTACTTCTGTTACATTTCCAGTTAAGGTGTCCTTTGTGAGAGGTTGAGCCGATACCTGTATAGTGCTTAGTAAAAATAATCCTAGCCCTATACTTAAAACAAATTCTAGAGACAACATTTTCACATAGTTATGATGGTTTTGCATAATTTAAGCTCTTTCTAAACAATAGGTTATTAACTAGAAAAGAAGGCATTACAGTACGGTGCAATTTAAACAGGCTGGTTATGACAATGTAAAAGTGTATGATGATTCAATCATTGATTGGGCTCAGCGTCATAATCCCATAAGATAGCTAAAGGTTACTTCTGCGTTTTTCTAGAACCTTCTGACGCTTCAGCCAAAGACCCTTTTCAAATCCAGACCGAGATGGATCTTAATGCAGGATATTCTAGGTTCAAGTTATCTTGAGAAAAATATCAATCATCCACTTGGACCCTTTTTATATACTATTTCTTGCATGCATTGCATGAGCGTATCTTTAGCTCAAAATGGGGCTGGTCTTGGTGCAATGTGGAGAAAGGAGAGAGCTATTGAAATGCTTAAGGATGCTGGCTTTAGCAATGTTGAGGTCATCTTTGAATCACATTTAGGACAGGCTATTTCTTCGATTCTCGATGCCTACCCAATCTAAGTTATATCTATGGCAGACAGTACATGATCAAGATTCAGCGTATGTCAGAAGACCAATACATGTCAGAGAAGAGAGAAGAAGAACCTGCTCCAACTGAAGTGAAGGATGGCCAGGTTTACACACCAGAAATGACTCCTGTAGAAGAAATGACTCCTGTAGAGAAAATGATTCCACTAGAAGAAAGCCCTACAGCAGTCCACGAAGAAAAATTGGAGGAGCAAAAGAGGGGAAAAGAACAAGCACACGAAGAAGCTACTTTTAGGAAAAAGAAGCAGAGGAGGCGAACGACTACTTACTTATCTCAAATGTTGAAGCAGACAGAAAAGAATGGAGGTGAGATTAATAAAATAAGAACGATGATTGAATCCTTGCAGAAGCAGACAAAGTTGGCTACAGCAGGAGAATCGCAATTAATAAAGCAGGTTCAATCTCAACTTAGTCAGCTGCAAAAGCAAGTGACACTAACTCAAAAGGGTGTTCAAAAGATAAAAACAGCTCCTTCAACAAAAACACGACAGAGAATATCAGCTACAAGGCCTAGATCTGAGAAGAGCA
>JBKPHJ010000170.1:0-1250 GCA_046729835.1 Thermoproteota archaeon | reverse complement strand
GATCGTACGTCCTTCATCTTCGCCAAGAATTCCAGCTTCGCCTGCATGCGGATTCACAGCCGCAACTCCAATCTGTGGAGTTTTGTATCCAAATTTTCGGAACTCATGATCTAACAATTTCAACTGCGCCAAAATATTTTCCGTGCTGATCCGTTTCAAAGCTTCCTGTAATGGAAGATGCGTGCTGAGCAATGCAATTTTGAACGTTTCACCAGCCATCAACATGCAATATTTTTTTGATCCAGTTTTTTCCGCACAATATTCGGTCTGACCCGGAAATTTATATCCGGCACGATGCCAGCTTTCTTTTTGAATTGGTCCCGTTACAAGTGCATCGATTTTACTTTCGCTATAAAACTCAAATGCGCGCTCAAGGTATTCAACCGATGCTTTGCCCGATTGTTCAGGCGATGGACCAAAATATGGTTTGGAAATGTTATCGATATCAATGATCCGTGCGCGTTTGCCCGGAAGTGGAATTTTTAGATGCTTTGAGTGAAAACTCAAAACTCTAGCGGAACCAAAAATGATGTAATGAGCAGCTGGAAGTTTTCGGCGAAATGCCTTCAATATGATTTCAGGTCCGATACCGCCAGGATCTCCAAGCGTAACTCCTACAACAGGCTTTTTGCCGCGCTTATCTGTCGTCGTCTTCAGAATTACTCTCGTAAGCCGGATCTTTATAGATGTATTTGATACTGTCTTTGTAAATCAACAGATTCGGCCCGTCATTGCGGTGCACTTTAATGGTTCGTTTGTCATACCATTCAACAATGCCATGAATTTCTTCCCCGTCCTTAAAAGCAATTACCATCGGGGTTTTATTGTTCATCTGACGAATGAAATAGTAATTCTCCGCATTGGTTTGCTCGGGGGGCGCGGGCTTTTTGCGATTTGGTTTTGAATTGCTGAACTGCTGCTCTTTAATTTCTGTCAGGTTGGGTCTGATCAATTTTCTGTTCAAGATCCTTCATGCCTCCTTCGCACGATCACCTACCAGTGCCTCACACGAATAGAAAATGGAGTCGGTAAGGAAGTTTTAACTGATACAGTTTTTGAGGCTGTATGTTTGAGGTAAAAATTAACAAAAAAAGCTCCGCTTTGCAAGCTAAACTGCTGAAACTGTCAACCAAAATAGAAATGTCACCTTTCTACCAGAACGAAATGTCACCTTTTTGCTGCATTAAAAAAGCTTGTTTCAAGACCAGGAAGATCTACAATACTGAATGCATCTAATACCAGCATAGGAG
>JBKPHJ010000169.1:0-35743 GCA_046729835.1 Thermoproteota archaeon | reverse complement strand
TTAATTCTAAGTACATTTCCCTCACTTTTCTCTAAAAGAAGAATATCATTTGGGGCGAGGAATGCCATACTCGTGGTAACGCCGAGATCCCCTTGGAATATCTTCTCAACCTTTAGACTAGGATCCTTTAGACTAGGTCCTCCTTCAGAAGGGATAGCCCTTGTATAAGCAGCATACGCATAAAGTGATGAATAATTTATTGCTCCTGATATTAATGAGAGAGATATAACTATGCATAACGCAAAAAAAAGCATAGTAAAGACCTTAAGTGAAAGGATAGGATCTATTACTATTGAATAATATAACCGTAAATATCGCAATTGATCTTTACACAATCTGTGTTGACTATATATTTAGATTGCGAAACATCGTTAACGTAATTTATAATATAAATCTAGGATCTGAAACAATCTTATTTCCAATTTCTAGCTATTATACTCAAAAGTAAATGCATATACATATAGTATGAAAATAGTCAGCTCTATATTCACAGTACAAATAGTTCAAAAATCGGGTACTTGCATCTACACAATACTGAACTAGAAAATACTAAAGACACTTGTCCTTGCAAAAGGACAATATATATGCATCTTGTACAGAAATGTCTAATTATAATACCCGCGTAGATATATTCAAAGATGTTTGTGAAGGTCAACAAGGTAACAAGAGAGAATGCACAGGTGACTCAACTGGATATTGATGACTATGGAAGCGTGATCCCCCTAAGAGATTTAGTGTTGTTGATTCCAAACGATGATGCTTCAATTTTTCATACACTCAATAGTACTCCATATGCAACTATTTTCACTGATAAACAAGAAATCAATGAACCTGAAGGTGAGAGTGAACTGGATACTATTATTTTAGCAAATCCTATAACAATGGAGGAATTAAACGAAGAGAAACGGAAAATAATTGAGTCTATCAACAAGAAATAGATTCATTTGGGAATCCGCTTCCGATCTTTACCGTAGGGCTATTATGATGATTGTAATCCTACAGGATATGGAAAAAACACGTTTTATCTGCCTTTATTAGGTGTAGTAAAAAAACTGCAAATGTTAGTCAGCTCATGGCTAAGAAGCTGACGAGAGATTTCTTGTGGGGTGGTCTTATAGGGTACTCTCGCGCAAGTTGGCACCACAAAACGGACATTCTTGAATTCCCCGTGATATTTTCTTACGACACTTGGGACAACGCGGTTTTAATATTAGGGAAAGTAATACAACGCCGACTGCACCCAAACCCAGACCTACTAGAAAATTCGAATACCGACGCTTGTCTTGTCTGTCTTGGTTGTTTTTCTTTTTCTCATGCATTATTTACATCACAGCATTCACACGTATATGACGTCATACTAAATGGCATATTACTGTACTCTATCTAATTCCTAGTTATATCTCTTCTATAACTCGAAAATTGTCATCCTGACAAAAGTCCTGATAGGTGAGTAAATTTTATGGACTTCAAAAGATTCTAGCCTTTTATCAGGGAAGTAAGGTCAATTCGCAGGAATAAATCTCAAAAACCTGCTTTCCCGTTAAATTAGATGTCTTGGAAGTGTTTTCTTTGCCATAATATTACCATATAAAACAAGCAGTTATAACTGCGCTTCAAAGATTTATCTAGATCTAATATTCATCATCCGATGAAAATGATGAATGAATGAAAGTTTACTAATAGATCATATTGAGCTAAAAAATGGCAAAACTATCAGACTAGTTAAAGGGGATATTACTACTAGAAATGTTGATGCTATAGTGAATGCAGCAAACTCGTATCTTCAACATGGAGGTGGAATTGCAGCTGCTATTGTAAAGAAAGGGGGCAGATAATACAACAGCAGAGCAATAAAATAGGATTCGTTCCAGTTGGCTCTGCTGCAATAACGACTGGCGGAAAATTACATTGTAAAGCTGTAATTCATGCAGTAGGGCCTAGAATGGGTGAAGGAGAAGAGGATATGAAATTGAGAAAAGCAATGCGAGCTAGTCTGTTATTGGCATCTGAAAGGAGATTTCGAAACGTTTCCTTTCCTGCAATAAGCTCCGGAATATTTGGTTTTCCCAAGGATAGATGTGCAATAATATTAGTCAATGAAACAATAAACTTTCTTCTTGATACAGATAATGGCAAAGTTGGGTCTACTCTAGAAACTGTAGAGTTTTGTATCATAGATAGTCTCACATTAAAGGAATTCAGATCACAATTTGAATTATTCAAGAATAAAACTGAATAGTAAATCACAAATCAATTGAGAATCATTTGTGGATATATAATGCATTCTATACTAGCAAAGCTTTTGAATAATGTTATGACAATATACAAAGAATAGAATAGAATCTTGACCGCCAACTCGAAAGTTTATCGTGTACTGAAAAAATTGGAACAAATAGCGAGCCAAGAAGGCTTGCCTTCTATAGGGCCGGTAAAGGGCAAAATTTTGAAAGATATCATCATTAAATATAAACCTAAAACAATACTAGAAATTGGAACATTACATGGGTATTCTGCTATTTTGATGGCTGATCTGCTGCCAGATAACGGCAAGTTGATTACTATAGAGAAGGATGAGAATCTTGTGAATATAGCAATGAGGAACATAGAAGATGCGGAATTATCCCCCAAGATCGAAGTAATTCATGCTGATGGTCTAGAAGAGATTCCCAAGCTCCAAAAACACAAATTTGATCTAATGTTTTTGGATGCTGTGAAGGCAGATTATCTAAAATATCTTAATCTCGCAGAGAGGAGTAACTTGTTAGATGATAAAGTAGTAATTGTTGCAGACAATGTTCTATTATACAAGAATGAAATGCAGGATTACCTTCAATATGTTCGAGATTCTGGGAGATATCAAAGTCAAACTACTGAAACTACGTTAGAATTTACAAAAAACATTAAAGATGCTCTTGAAGTGAGTATAAGGATAAATTGACGATGGATATAACTTAATTTATAGTCTGCACCAGAAAAAAATATCGAACCTCGTAAATCCTTCTTACTGCCCTTCTTTCACACAATACTTTTTGTAAGCTTCTATGACCCAGTTTATGTCAGAATCTAATTCTTCAGGCTTTACTAACTTACCTATCTTTAGAACATCTTGAATATCTTTGCTGCCAAGCTCATTCCATACTCTTTCAGCTATCTTTGACGCTATATCTGTAGTAATATTGTATCTGTCATATAGTAACTTAATAGCTATTTCCATGAATTCATTACAGGTATATTCTTTAAGATAAAATACAAGAGTCTTGATTTTAGAGGCTCAGAAATCTTTTCCAAATTATTTGATGTCGCAAATACCCATAACCTCATTTTCAGTTCCCTAGTCTTTCGTACTTTGATGGAGCTTAGTATTCCCGTCTCCATTACATTAAGTAGTGCTGCCTGATCACTTTTCTTCATTTTGTCTATTTCATTTATGAGTAAGTATTTTGTAGGAATACAGCACGAGTTTCGTTTTCTGCCATATCTATAATTTCAGGTACTTGAATTGTATACAACGAATCATATTTAGCAGGAAATTCCAAATATCCGCTTATGTTATTTAAATTCATTGCATTAGGAGGGTCAGCTGCTTTAAATACGCTAAAATCTTTGATATTAAATCGTCCATAAGGCTCTTGCAATTCGATTCTGATTAAGATGGGGCACATTACTTTTGACAATGTTTATAGGTGGTGATTCAGAATCAGGATATATTATTCCGTGATCTCTCCATGTTGCATTATAATAATCTGTTACGTCCCATCTGTAACTGTCGGCACCACTACCGGGACCGAAGAAAGAATCGAAGAATATACCAAACATATAAGTTCCAGTATCATGAGGAGTTGTTATCGTAGCATTCCTAGAATAGAGTCCACCTACTTTAACTATATCTAATGACACCGCATCAGTATCGAATTCAGCTAGATCATATGTCGAAATACCAGTATTGATGTTATAATAATATATATCATTGGTGTGTATCTCCTTTAATACTGGAATAATAGTAGGGAAAGCTATCCAATCAGAGTTTTGGTCTATAGTTTGCAGGTACTCTAACGTAATCCCTACGTTGAGTTTGTTATCCGCATAAGCTATAAGAGGATATGTAAATATTATCCGTACATTTCCAGCTGCGTTGCCTGGGTCGTTACCACCATCCACCATATCTCGTTATACGTATATGAATAGACCAAGTCAATAAAATTAGCGAAATACTTTTCGCATCACATTGAATGACATCTAGCTGCGCCCATCGACCGGTCATTTAATTAAAGGTGGTTATTATTTTTCTCGCGGCTGGTTTTCGTAGACATTCCAGCAGTTCATTATCATTATCTTGATGTTCTATCCCAAGATACCGTTTCATCCCGTTTAGCAAATGCATGTTCTTCAAAGTACACATCATGGTCATCTGCTTCTACTACTTTGTAAATAACGTGTCAAAAAAGTATGAATTAATAGACAATGCCATTTCTAACCCCGCTTATACTGTAAGTAATTGGTAGTGATAAGTCTCCAATCTCAGATCCGGATTGTCAATAGCAACTACAGTTACTGAGACAATAGAACGCTTGCAAAGAAGTTTGGGCTAGACTAAGTGAAATATCACATTAAAACCACTCCCAAATTTTTTTTTGAATATTCTGTTATTATAGTCGCTGAGTATTGCTTGCAATACCAATTCCATTTTTTACATTTAATACATATGCAGCTTTTGCGTCGCGTACCTTTTGAGTCGTTGAATGCTAAAATGAAATTATGATACTCGTTTGTCCATTCTCAATAATTGCTGCTTCTTGCTCTCGATAGCATTCTGGTAATGAACTATGGTCCGACCGAGATCCGATAATTGTGCGTTCCAAAGTGTGATATTATTATTCAAATCTCTTTTCTTCCATTCAAGGTCTATTACGTCACCAGTCAGATTCTGGATCTTGTTTTCTAAAGTTGGTAAATCATAATTGGCATATCTAAGAAACTTCGAGATGTACCCATCGTCCAACATTTTGTTACGTTTCAGCAGATTGAATAGTTTGACAAATGATGGCAAATGGTTTTTGATCCCGTTAAACAAGAACGTTAGTTCGTGAAGCTGATTCAAAGCCCAGAACTCTTGTTATAACTCTTCGACTTCAGACGCTGAAATGTCTAATTCAATAGCCACTTCGATCGGCTTCTTTCCATTTTTGAACATCCATAAAGCTTTTGTTGACTTGGACTTGCTGCTGCAGTTATCAGCATTCGTATCACTATTGATAGTTCTAATGATTTTTCCAATTGATCCGAATGATAAATGCACCTGGCGAGCAATTTCTCCTATGGGCTTGCCATCTTGATAAAGTTTAATCACTAACTATCAAGATGACTTGATGAAGAAAGCAAGAGAAGCAGCTAAAGAATACGTGAAACAAGTCAATCCAAATCTACTTCAAAATTTTAGAAAATGTCCATCATGTGGACTGGACAACGACTACAAAAACAAATTCTGTTATGAATGCGGAGCCAAGTTACCAGAACCGTAAAAGCTAAATACATTCGTTTTGATTAATACTAGTGTCTAAGCTACTCTATCAACAGTATATTAGTGATGATAATCATAAGAGATGTCTCATATGTGGACACTCAAAATGATCTTCGGATATTGCTTTGAATTATGGCAAATACTATATGAAGTTCGTGAAGTGAGACGGATTAACATAATTCTATAGTAAATGCTGTTGATGGGGTTATCAATCTTACTTGCTGGCTTATATGATGTTGGAGTTAACATAAAGGTTAGTTGAAAAAGTATGTATAACTTTATCTTTTACTTTGTGTATTAATGGTTATGGCAGATCAGGCTTTCATGTATGCCATTGTAGTCGGTGCTTTTGCAGTACTAACAGGAATATTGTTTAGCTCAAGAGCAAAGAGAAGATCTGAAGAGAAAAAATCGGCTGCTACTCCTTCTACGTCTGGGGAAAGAAAAGGTGCTATATAAAGCGGACGTATCTAGATTAAGGTATAGACTAACGTGAGCCCAGTGGTGGAGCAACAAATCTTTGGATTTTTTCTTGTAAACTAGAGGACGAACCTACGTGTGACTGCTGATCTTCTACAAAATGGATAAACATGCTGCATATGCGTTACTTTATAACAAATGGCATTATTCTCTAACATGCGCTTTGATATCTTCAGCATAAGGAAATTCAAGTGTACAGTCTGCGGGAGAAAGTTTAAGAGTGAAATCGAATTACAAGGACATACGAAGGTGGAGCATGAGCTAAAGAGCCCTTAGATACACATACAGGCGATGAATCAACAACACGACAGCAGCAACAACTCAGCATGTATTGAACATGAATATTGTGCACAACAATAAGCGATATTTATAGTATCTGATATAATGGTTTGGCATCTACGTCGGAGTAGGCCTTTTTCTGTCGATATTTCTGCCATTTCCGATATAATTTGTTGTATACATAGCTGTTTTCCTTATCACAAGCTTCATTAGAACAAGCCTAAGATTAAAGAAAATGGGTATTAATATGAAGTCGTTGTTCAAGCAATCTTCTTCAATACTTAACAGTGAACGCACTACCGTAAGGAACATAATCTTCAGCGAGATTTATTTCTGCGGTAATAACATTAGCTCTGGCATTTTGCTCCGACAAGACAATATTTTAATTTTTAAAAATATATCTTTGAGACTCTTTACTATATGCGAATATTATAGTAATACTTATTCGAACGTAAGAAATTTATATTTCCATTAAAGTTAATAACATACTTTATTTCAAAGTTTCGATATCAAATGGTTCTCGTAACGAATATAACATATAAAGCATCTTTTTAATATAATTCTTCTTTGATGGATATTTAATTAAATTCTCTTGATAAAACTCGATCAAATGGTCTATAAGGCAGTCGACATCTTGTTCTTTTCTTTGCGATGATGAATAGGTAAGTATCTTAGAATACCAGTATTCTATTAATGCATCTTCACCGTACTTTTTTTCTAACTCTAACAGAAATGCAAAATTAGAATGGCATTTCCTACATAGTCCATGATGTACATCTGCATATAACTTTTCTTCCAAATGACCACACTTTGCCTCCATCATCATTATTATTATCGCACTTAATGATAACTCCGAATAAAGCAAATATAAACTATGATTGATTGACCTAACACAATTAGAACTTCGAGTGCACACAACGAAGAGGGTGACCTTCATAAATAATAATACTATTATATGCTCTCACCAACAATACAATAATCTGAATAGGCTCTATTCACTTAGCTATTTCTCATAATAAACTTCATGAATTTGAGTCTGTCTGTTTTCACATGATATAACAGATACGTGTTTAACATTTGTTTTCTGCAATTATGGATTTTACATGAAAGTGGTCGTCAAAGCATTCAGCTCTATCCTTGATTTACTGAATGAATGTCTTGTTAGTATTTTTTGGGTTCCGTCCAGTCCCGTATATGATATGCATTAATCGTAACCACTTACAACTATATCTATACCTAGAGAACTCCACAGAACTTGCTTCATAAATTTTCAGTAATGGAAGGAAGTGTCGCCATCCTCTCAGTTATGCTACAAGAACTACGAATCAAGATTCCACTGGATAGGTTAAGCGTTATTAATGACGTAGGAGTATCCAAACAGAGTAAAGTTTTCCTAGATCCTAGATTCCAGATTCCAGTGCCTTGTAGAGCTGTGACTCGTGTATATGTGGAATACTAGTTATTGTTCTTGTTGATGGGTAAACTTAATTTATACTATGCGATAGTCTCTACATACCTTTTTAATGGATTATTATAGCACGATTCTGCAAATTGCAACAAGCTCTTTCCATCATGATCCGTAGTAAGGTAGTTTTCAATATCTGCAGAAGAACTGTTTAATAAGTTCAGTCCGTACGGATTTTTCTTAAGTGTTTCCATCACAGTAACAAGAGCAGCAACTAGTAATAGTTTTTTATCATTTAATCTTTGATCTATTATTTCTATCGCTTTTTGAAAGTTCGGATCTCTGTCTGCTTTTTGGAGCAAGATCTGTAATCGATTTAGTTTTCTGTCTAGCTTTCTTGACTGTTCATTTTGTCTAGTGATAATTTCATTAGTTGTATGTACAGAATCTCTTAATCCTTGGATTCATCAACCAATATTACTTTCTTGCTTTGTAGAGCTGTTACCTGATTTAACAAGTCTTCGTATCTATTTCTAAGACTTAGTAAACCATAATTCGCTAGTTCTAATAAATCATAAATATTTTTATCTCCCGTAATTCTCATATCTTTTAGTATGTCATAGATCCGCAAGAGTAGTGATAGAAAATATTTTGCTTCGTGATAGAATCTTTCCAAGTCATCTAATTTTGAAAGTCTCCAATACTGAACATGCAGCTCCTCAACTTCGTCTGCAGACATGTCCAATTCAATTGCAACTTCAACGGACTGCTTACCTTTTAGAAATAGCTCAAAAGTGCGAGCAGTTTTTGACTTCTGAGGTTTATCAATCAAATCGCTTTCTTCGCCAGTGTGTTTCTTGATTACGTCAGCTATGTCTTTGAATGACATGTGAGCTACTTCTGCTATTTGGCGTCATGTCTTACCTTGTTCGTAAAGTTGGATCACAAAGGCTTTTTTCTGATGCTGGTTTAGTGATGCGAAATCTGACATAGTTGCATCGTTTTGAAGCTATTGGACTCAATAGCTTCAAAATATTGAAGGAATAGACCCAGTGAATACAAAGAAGTACAAAGCTGCAGGTATAGTTTCAGTGATGGACTTTATTTGCCCCATTTCTTCATCCAAGAAGAAACCATATTTGATCCTTCGGCAGTGAATGTTCCAAACTGCTTCCGAGCTGCTTTAATTGCAGTTAAATAACTGTTCCATCTTTACTTTGAGATAGTGATCTCTTTAAATCAAACAATGTTATATCTAGATGTTGTTCTTACATCAATAGGCTACTAGATAGATTCTTTTTTTGTACTTCCTTAATAGCATATTTCTTGTATGCATGTATTAACCAATCTATATCTGAGTCTGTTTCTTCGTGCTTTGCAAGCTTGCCAACCTTTAGGACATCTCGTATATCCTTGCTATTCAGCTCGTTCCATACCCTATCTGCAATTTTCGAGGCCGTTTGAACTTCAATTTTGTACCCTTCCTTCAGTAACTTGATTGATATATCAACAAACTCTTCATAATTGTATTCTGGAAGATAAAATATTAAGAATCTCGACTTTAAGGGCTTTAAAAGATTATCTAAACTATTTGAAGTTGCAAATACCCATAGATTCATCTTTTGTTGTCTAGTTTTCCTGACTTTTGTAGAACTAAGAATACCAGTTTCCATTACATTTAGCAAGGCAACCTGATCACCTTTCTTCATTTTATCTATTTCATCTATTAACAAATACTTAGTCGACGGATGTTCGAACAAGTAATCAATCATGCCTACTCCACTAGTTCCTATTCCATCTGTAAAGTAACTATTGTCCAATCCCTTCATCAATTGTAGGAGAAATATCGTCTTGCTTGAGGCAGGTGGACCAGTTAATAGAATGTGTAAAGACTCCTTACTAATTATTGATCTCATGAACAGCTTTTTAAGATCAGAGTATCCTACAATGTCAGAGAAGAATTTCTCTTCTGGGGGTCGAATATCGGTTTCATGCTCCAAACCTAATTTCTTAAAAAGCGTCTTAAACAATTTTTATAAGATAATCCAACATGCTCTGTAATAAACTCTCTTTAGTTTTATTATAGAATAATTATTGAAATAGATAGATCCTATTCATAATATGTGCTATCATTCATCAGAAAGACAGATCATGAATATTTTATGCATAAAATAGTTTCATTTTTATCAATTTCTACTGTTTACATTCACTTCTATGTCTTTGACGCTGAAATCCAAATAATATTAGCATAAACCTGTACCATTCTGTTAATGAAGCCAACATTTGAGCTAGAATCTACGCTAAAATGCTCGTCTACTTCTAATATCTTTTAGATATTTCATTTTGATCAGCTTCTTAACCTTACTTGCAGAGTAACCATATAGTTCCAGCCCTTTTATTCTAGAAACGGCAAAGTCAGCTCCTATTGAAACCGCAAAATTATCTGGCCAAGGACTTTCAGCTTTATACTCTTTCATGGTGTCTTCTCGATTGCTTATTATAGAATAGATATTTTGTGCCGCAATTTTTCCATGTTGTTCTGCAAAATATGCCGTTGTTGGTACTGGATATCCCTTACTATCAAGTATAAGTGCTGCATCACCTAATACGAAGACGTTCTTCCGTCCTTCAGCTTGTAGAAACTTGTTGACAAGCACTCTTCCCTTGTAACCAGTTTTTAAGCCAATTTGTTGAAGAATAGGTAAAGCGGTAACACCTCCGGTCCAAATAAGCATTGTACTTTTTATATTTCTACCACTTTTAAGACATACTAAGTCTGGTCTCACTTCTGTGATATAATTTTCACAGCCTAATAGCAATTCAACATTTAACGCTTCGAAATATGCTCTTGCCCAATTTATGGTACTACTTGGAAAACCAGCTAGCAATTTGGGCGATATCAATATAACCTTTAGGTTTTTATTTTGCTGTTGATCCTTTTTCTTATTTAAAGACGCTATTTCCCCAGCGACTTCAACTCCAGTCGCTCCTCCACCTCCTATGAGGATGTTTTTGGTTTCTGTTGAGTCGGTAATCATCTCTTTTGACGAGAGTCTTTCAGCTATTTTTTTCGCATTTTCTATGCTATTGAATTGAAACGAATACTCTCTAAGTCCAGGGATATTAGGCAAGTACGGTCTACTACCGAGTGATAGTACCAGAAAATCGTATTCTAATGGGTGAGAATGCTCAGTAGTAAAAACTAGCCTTCTAATAAGATCGATATTAACAATGTTTGCTTGAATTAAATTGATTCTCTTTTTGCGCATAATATCTTTATAATAAATGATTGAAAAACCCCGTTTCGATATGAGTTCTGGTAAACTAGGTAGTAATGTATGATATCCATTTCTGTCGATTAACTGGATTTTCGAATGACTGTCTTTAAGCAACTGTTCTAACCCTAAAGCAACTTGAATACCTGCATATCCACCACCAGCAACTATAATCTGTATATCGGTATTCACCATATTGGCAATTAGGATACGGTATTAAATAATATATACCAACAAGGGCAAATAGAATATTTGTAAGGCAACCGTAATTTTTGTATTACTTGATTGCTTTTGATATGTATCTATCTCCTATATCAGATAGCAATAATTTTGTTTCAATTTAACGATTTATCTAGTATGAAATAGAGTGATAATCCATACAGCTATGGTGCAGTATACTAAAGATAATCATAACTAATACGAAAATACCTAAGATAATATGAAAAAAACAATAATTAAAACATCTTTTTAGTTATCTATTACGGTTTATTTTGCATGATTCGAATTCAGCCCCTTTCCTGTCTCTTAGCAGTTGGCTAATAATATCTAATTTACCATCTTACCTCAATTGTAACTCTAAAATATATTTAAGCTTGACAAAGACTTTGTATGCGTCAGATAGTTGACAAGTATGTAATATTTTGTATACTAGGACGGTATTTTAGGTACTTCTACCCTTTATCTTCTTGAAAAAAATATGCCAACAATAGTACATTTTGAAATTCCTTCAGACGATATTGAAAGATCAAAAAAGTTCTATAACGAACTATTTGGTTGGAATATAGAAAAATGGTCGGGGGAAGAAAATATGTCTGAAGGAATGGAATATAATACGATAACTACTACTGATGATAAAGGAAATAAGGCTATAGGCGCAGGGATGATGAAAAGACAAAATCCACAGCAACAGGGCATTACAAATTATATAGATGTTAAATCGGTAGCTGAATATTCTGCAAAAATAGAAAGTTTAGGAGGCAAAGTAGTGATGCCAAAAACGCCGGTTCGTGGAATGGGATATTTTGCAGTGTGTCTTGATACGGAGAACAATAGCTTTGGGATATGGGAAACAGATAGCAATGCTAAATGAATAATTATACACCTTTTAATCTTTCAGATACAATGCAAGCAACTGTTTAATTGATCTGAAAGATAAGATAAACCTAGGAGCAAATACCCGAGATAATTTTTGCTAGCTTAAATAAATATACGAAGAGTGAATTGGATTGGAGTTTACTCTTTAAATTCATGGGATAGACCTGAAAATGGAGAGCCGTATGAATTCGATTTCCAAGATTGACTAGAGTTACTGTTACAGAGATATTCCAGAATTGATATGAGATGTATAGAGGTGGGGAAAGGCTCAAGAAGCTTATTATACTTCTTTCCATTTGTATAATATCATTAATATATGTGCATTTTCTACACATCTTCTAACGATAGATGATAACGGCTAAGGCGAAGGTTGCAATTACTCTACTGGCGGCTTCTCTGATACTGCTCGTATTGTATGGAATCGATGTTATTGTAATATTCTCATCAAGCCAAAACCAGAGTTTTGAAGATTCACGAGGATTTCTCCCAATGGACGCGAGAACAAGAGGTTCAACACTCGGGGGAGGCGCGGTAATCATGTCAGTCATTGCTTTTGTAAATGCAAGAAAAGAGCGATCAAACATAATTTCGGTGTTGCTTCTTATAAATGGAGGATTAATTATCGCAGGTATTCTTGCAGTAGCCGGTGAATTGGGAACGGCTTCATTGGTTTCGACCATTGCACTGGGCATCGTTCTAGTCGGTTTGGGAATATGGAAGATCATTATAGACAGAGGGATCCCTACAACTAAGGATTATACGTCAAAGATAAGGTAATATCCTCTCTCTCCCATTTACTCTATCTATAACTCATCGAGCAATTGTTATTGTAAATGAATCTTTCCTGCTTGGTACAAAGATGTCATTTTACTGTTAAACGCGATATTATAATTCTCCGTCATTATCCTATAATTGACACCATTTACGATGCTATTAGATGTTTCATTGCTCGACTACGTTATCCTTCTTGAGGGAATGTGAGTTTCTAAAATTATAGACTAAGGGCTTCGAGAACAATGCGAAGCAATATGAGCCTCTTTTCGAATATCAGTGGGCATATTTGTACGTGATAATGTTAGCATCAATACAATATCACATAATTTCCCATCTCCGTCAGTGGTAGTATCAAAAATCCGAACGATACCTCTTATATATAGCGATATAGAATTTATCTACAATAATTTGTCTTTATCTATCATATAAATTAAGGGAGGGTCAAAAATATGGATATGACTGAAGAAATATAATCGTTATGTACTTTTGGTCAAGGTCCGAATGTGAACGTATCACGGAACGTCGTATCATTAATATCTCCATACACAGTATAGGAATATGTGGTCGGTATTGTTGGATAGAATACAGCTTCATAGTGTCCTTGATCTCTAAATGCTGGTTCCAGATCTAGGGTAATATTCTTTCCACCTGCAGACACATCTGTCTTTAATGCTAGTCCCTCAATAGGTCTTGCTCCGTTTGCTTGAGAATTCATTGGATCAGTTGGATCTGGTCTCCATGCAAAAACTTCGACTCCAGATTTATCCACAAATGCTGGTTCATTCATTGAACCAACCACGAAAAGATAGTCCTGACTTCCTATAGTATGAAGCCTCCTTTCATGTCCAGCTGCTGAATGTATCCCTACTGATGCAAGTATTAATATCATGCCAAGACTTACTACAGAAATAAATGAAAGACTTTTAATTTTCATGATTGAATTCTTAATAGCTTGAGTGTTTAAGATATATGGTACATCTTTCGAATACCAATTAGACAAGCCTAATAACTTGAATCCATTTTTATTCGATTGAGAAACAATTGCATAATACTGCTAAGTCCACTTACCCAACATAAACCTATTTATACTTCTAGTAATCTGTCTTCTGTTACTGACACTGGAGCTTTAATGCTGGCTAATTTCCAGTATTGATGGAAGGGATTAATTTGAATGGTATCCAAATCGGAGGCTATCTTAGAATACTTACCAGTTCGACATATTAGTCTATAATTTGAAATGAGGATAGACACGTGTGACAAGAAAATTAGTGTAACTATAAGTAGAACTGTGATATCTCTCATTGACTGAATTTCTCTGGAAAAGTGTAATTTTTATCATTTTAATAAAAAAGTATCTTCTCGAATTCTATTGAAGGACAATATTATTATTTATTCTATCTAAATGCCGACATAAACTCTAACATTTTTCATATAATGTATCGATTCCAAGGATGAAATCTATAGTTAAGGTATAAAGGATACGTCATCATCATTATTATTGTTAATAAAAATGAGCTCTACGTTGTGTGTAAGATGCGGATCAGATCTTATGCCTCTTTCCTTCTGCAAGGTGTGTAGTCAAGTGATTAGATTCGTATGCTCATCATGTAATATGATTACAGACGAGAGATTTCATGTTTACTGTAGAAGAATACAAAATGAAGAAAATAATAATTCAATACAACGAGGACAAGAGCAAATTCTAATTAAGACAGTTGAATCCAGATCCAGATCGACATTAAGTAACAAATCCAGTTACGAGAAACACCAACAGCATGTAAGTTATAGTGGTAATTTATCGTATACTAGATGGAACTATCATCTGATTTCATCATTTTCTTCGTTTATAAGATCAATTTATGACAACCAAGATCAACTGAACGACCAACTTAGATATTCGTCTATTAATCTATCAACCTCTTATTTATCGACCTTATTCGAGTACTTAAAAATAATTAATAGCTATTGGATGAAAGCATATACAAATTGCAGTAGACTTATTGAAAATAAACTTAATCCCATATAGGAATTCATAACCAATAAAGAACTCGTTTCAAGACGAGAGAAGATAAGAGAACAAATGTAAATCCAACAATGTACAACAATGTACGAATAGATTCCTGGAACAATTTAGAATAGATCTTAAAAGTATAAACGCTCCATATCTATGCTTAGACTAAAATGGTAGATATATTGTAATGGGGTGTGGACTGATAAATTACTTATATATATTCCAATCCCTTTGTATTCATATGCATATTACATCAGATCCTGTCTCATATCTACCGAAAATTATGTTTTTTACTAAAGGCAAAGGAATTCATAAAGATCGTCTTACAAGCTTCCAGTTAGGATTAAATGATGCATTAATATCGGACGTTAATCTCGTCTCTGTTTCCAGCATAATGCCTTCACAGTGTAAGATTGTTAGTGTTCAAGAGGGCAGAAGGCATATAGTACCTGGACAGATAGTGTTTAGTGTTATGGCTAGATCTTCTACAAACGAACCAAATAGACTAATTGCTGCTTCGATTGGATTGGCTAGACCTTCAAATGACAATCATTATGGCTTTCTCTCCGAACATCATTCAACCGGGGAAACGGCACAAAGAGCCGGTGATTATGCTGAAGATATGGCTATGGAAATGCTTGCAACTACATTAGGATTGGCAAGTGATCCCACGCTTTCCTGGGATGAAAGAAAGGAGGAATGGAGACTTTCAGGAAAGATCTATCGGACACAAAACCTTACACAATCTGCAGAAGGAAACAAGGATGGTCTATGGACAACTGTTGTCAGTGCGGCGGTCTTCATAATATAATTCAGATCAGTATCTCTGTGATAAACATTCGTTTATGTTACCTATAATAGTAATAATAATGGCAAACATTAGATTGGATATAACGCACAGTTACAATTAGCTAATACTCTCATAATTTTTTTATCTAACTCAGTACCTGATGTAATTTTATTAATAAAGATATTTACTCTTGTTACTCTTCTTCTATGACTGAATGAATCGTTAGATAGATTTTAACCAAAATCAAAAGAGTAATAGCTTTAAGAATTTTAGTATGTCATCGGCTCATATCTTACATGAGATTACTAGGAGATGGGATGTATTTTTGGTTGGAGCAAGCATGACTACAGGTTTCACAGTGATCATATTAAAAATGCTTGAATTTTTTTGATGATCCAACCCATCATCAATTTATCATCATGTATTCTTCAATACATTGGATTTTAGTCTATCAAGTCTTTTTGTTTTGAAATAATTGGGATGTTAAGACTTGTATATGAAGGCGCCAATAAGTGATTTCAAAACAATTCATTAGAAAAAAGAGGATCTCTCAGGTCCCCCCTTGTTGTTGCCAAAGTTAAGTCAAACTAACTTTAGCCCATATGCTGTCAATAGATTAGGATGTAGCTTCGTATGTACAATCGTCGTTATCTCCATCGGTGATGCCTTGTTATCAATGCTAGTAACTAGTTCTTTTAGCGCGGCTGCGATATTATCAGTTCCAGAACCTTTAGCTAAAGAAGCATTAATAAGCTGGCTGTCAAACAGCTCTTGTGCCTTCATGGCCAATACTTTCGCAGTCTGATAGTTTGTAACATTGATAAGCGTGGCTTCTGATATAGACATATTACCCATTGACATAGTTACTAAGCACTTTGTCTATTAATTCTACCATTCTCGATGCTTGAATAGTTGAGTTATTCAGCTGCTCTGGATCTATTCTTGAAGTAACAATTTCATCAAGAATACCATCAATATCGGTTACTAGAAAACTCATGTCATCAGTGGTGCCGTTACCGGAAGTTGATTCTGTCTTCAAGGTTATTAAGTCCGTCTTAAGGTCATTAACCAACCTTCGATTTCTTTCGGCAATCTCCTTAGTTACATTGTCTGTCAAAAGTGCTAATGCTCTATCTGCATGTTGACTTGCCAGAGAAATGTTATTACGTGCTAAATTCTCTTGAACCAGTTGTGTCTCTGTCTTCATAGTATCAACTAAAGCAAGAAATATTGCACTTTCGTTTGATGAAAAATTATGTCCAAATGTTAAATGCGTATCAGATCCGATAATAAAAATCAACATTAATGTTAGAATTGGAACTGTTAACGTCTGTTGTTTTCTTAGACAAGTGTTGTATCCTTTGTCGTTATTCAAGGTTCCAAATCTGCTACCTAGGATTTCTGGTACTTTCTGTTCTTCTATATGTGTAAAAAACCTATTTGCACATACATCTGACTTTATATGTTGGTTTACTTTTCTTTCATCTGGATTTAGATACGGTGCCTTTGGTGGTAGGTGAATTGTAGTCAACCAGTCTTTCTGGGGCGGTGATCTTGTACTATCTTGCATGTAATGAAGCATTGTCCAGTATGGTTATCAATCTTTTCCAGTAATTTTTCATGACATATGTTTTGATATCTTCCAGTTGGTCTATGGTATTAGCAGAGATCATTTTATCATAGAAATTATATATCAATCTTGATCTGGTCATGATATGGATATGTACGCAGAGAACTTCTTTCTATTACTGTTATGTCTTATCTTATTTTGTTCTACTTCTAGGCTCATAGACTTTCGTATACAAGGTTTCTGTTTTATTGTTGTTTCAGCTTCAAATGTTATCATAACTCTCTTTTTCAGAGCCGAT
Source organism: Thermoproteota archaeon (assembly GCA_046729835.1). Classification (GTDB taxonomy): domain Archaea; phylum Thermoproteota; class Nitrososphaeria; order Nitrososphaerales; family Nitrososphaeraceae; genus TH5896. Next base: position 18,248 of record JBKPHJ010000169.1, on the reverse strand, counting down.
GCTACCTACTTATAGTTTTCCACTTTTTCTCTCCCTTCTTCATAATCAGGTCTGCGTAATAGTTCCAATTTCGGCATCTTGCATCTAATACCCTTCTCCTTGGTTATTCTCTGCAGATGTTTAAAACTGATTGGAATGTTAAGTTCGTCTGTAAGGCATCTTGCAAGTGACCGTAGACTCCATGTATTTCTAGGATAGCCGAATAAATGAGGATCATTAAATAACGCTGAAAGAATTATCTTTTTACCTTCATCCGTTATCCTAGATTTTGGTCCACCATGTTTCTTGTTTTTTAATCCAAAAACCCCTTTCTTGATGTAGGCAGCAATTCACCTTTGTACAGATCTACTAACTCCATGCTCATTTGCTATCTCCATATAAGCTCTTCCCCCACTCTTTTACAGTACAGCTAATAATCTATAATACTCCTCTTTGTTTTCGGTAGTTTTCATCAATGACTTTAATTTTTGCCCTATAGCTAGTCTTAGGGCATAAGGATGATTCATAAGATGAAGATTTGATACAATTTGATACATATGTTACGCTTCTCCACACAAAAATTTAGACCATGTAGTAAACAAAATACGACATAAACTTAGACACTTCACTTATCACATAGATCCATGTTAGCATTTGCACAAACAATCTCTTCATTTAATTATGAGAATAGCAACCAAACACAACAGCAGTAACAACAATGGTCAACGGCATGAGTCATTTCAGAAATTAGAAGATCTTTCTTCTCAATTTGTTCCAAGAACTGAAAAACATGTTGTATATATGCTACTCTAACTCCTAGGGCTATGATACTTCTTCTGCCTACTTCTTCTCCTCATCATCAATATCCCGATCCCTGCAAGGATACTACCGACTAATGCTATAGTAACAATCAGGGAGTAAAAAGCGGGATTTGACGTACTGAGTACATTAGATGGTTGAAATGGAACATCTACTTTAAATGATGCTAAAGAAGAGAAATCTTTTGAATCAATTCTAGTCAAGATTTGATATAACCCAGAATCAGGAAAAAGGTAATTTATAGCAAAACTGCCATTTGTAGACGAAATATTAGTAAACTTAAATGTCCTCTGTTGTCCGCCGCTATTAGTTGTTATTACGGCTCTTTCCGCTAGATCCTTAATATTTTCACCCGTTGTCAGATTTTGTACTTCAAATTTCATTTGAGTCCTTGAATCAATTGTTGGTCTAGTCGGAAAAGAGCTAAATAGAATTCTTATGTTATTCACTTTGTCTATCCATTGTTGTTGTTGTGTTTGTTGCGTTTGATTACTGATCTCGTTTGGAGAAGGAGTCGTTTGTGCAAAAGCTAATCGATATTTATATGATAAAAATTGGGAGATGTTATTATTGTTATCTAAATTAGTGATACCCAAGGTTATAATAAATATGAAAATTAAAGTTAATGAGTTAGACAATATTATATTATGCAGTATGAACCGTCCATATTACCCCTGAACTTATTAAGACGATGATTCTAATCTGAAGTTAAATGCTGCCTGTAAATTAGGAATAACCTTACTATCGACTATCTCATCTACTGTATCATAAGATGATTGATTATTTATTGCTTGTTTCAGTTCAGTTAGGCCACTATTAAGTTTAGATACAGCATCAGAAACATTAGATGGTGCAAGAGTTTTTATTTCATTAAACATTTCTATGGCTATACCAGCAAGAGCCTTTGCACTCTGATAATCGGCTACATTAACTATGGTTGTATTAGAATTGGTTTCGTTTGCTGTTGTTGATGTTGGTGTTGTTAAAGTTGATGTTTCATTCCCGTTATAACTCTGTTCCTCCTCTCCTTCTCGCGCTATCTGTTCAATTCCATGTGCTTCTCCATAATGTTCGAGTATTTCACCTAGCATATCGTTCAAAGCTAGCGCCTTAACAGTAGAATTATTTAGCTGATCTGGCTCAATTCTGACAGAAATAGATTCTTCTAAAGTGTCGTTGAGATTGTTAACTTGATCTGTAATATTCGATACCGAAGGTTTAGCTTTCAAGCTATTTTGAAGCTCATTCAACTCTGATGTTAAATCATCTGTCACTCTCTTGTTTCTTTCTGCAAGCTCTTTTGTGGTATTTACATCAAGATGTTCTACTGCGTCTTGTGCATGTTGCTGAGACAGGGTTATATTAGAAGGAAGATTTTCTTGCACAAGGTTCAATTCAGCCCGAATCTGTCTGATCAGAGCAAGAAAAGCAGCACTTTCGTCTCCAGAGAAGGTGTGAGCAAACGATGATCGACTCAATGGATATATTAGAGTAAAAGCAGAAACTATCCCAGATGTCAATAACAACGCCGATATAGTATATGTGTTCTTTCTATTCCTTTGCATTCTCTGATTAATCATTGTCTAATTATAAAGGGAATGTAAAAGGTTTTATGGTACATCCATCGAAGATTAAGTAAAAATAGATACTTATTGCAGTCAACACATCGGTAAAGTTATCGTATGGACATAAGAATCGACTGTACTAAAGTACTTTATTCTAGCTAGTTTTCCATATTATCTAATAAACATATTAGCAGGTCGGGTAATACATCTTCATAAAGGCATTAGATAGAAATATGGTTTATTCGATGAATGTTCTAGTTGTATACGTATCCTAGCATGGAACCGGCCATCTGGAAAATATATATCTTTTATATTACTTGTGCATCCATATCCCCCAAACCATCCTGGTGAATTAAATTTAGTTGTATCACCCGTTGAACCAGTTAGATTGCTTTTTCTCTCTCTTCTCTTATTAGTGACGGTCTTATGTTAAGAAGAAAAATACGAAACTACATCCTTTACGAAACTGAGATAAGACAGAATACAATATTAAGAATAAGACATGGATCCATACTCATACTTTTGATTTCGGTGACTGCTCTCGGTGTTGTCATTGGACATGCTACCCCGATATATGCAAATCATACGTTCGAATTGGGTGTACAAGGTAGCTCTGTTCCTGATAATACTCACATAAGACTGGATGGTCTTACACTTCCAGTAGGAGGTGTGTTACCGCTATATGATGCAAGCCCGAACTTTGTTGCTGGGCACTTCCCCCTGCGCGTCCCATGCGATGCCACTCATCGCCCGTTCATAACTGTAATGGCTAGTCACATAGACTAACCCGAAGACCAAGCTTTTGTAGATAAGATGCCGCTTTTTTATATAAATCATGCGTCAACGGCCAATAGTTGCGTATGGCATGCTCACGTACCAGACCCACTAAACGGAGGTGCTTCTAGGGTAACTGACATCGATTTAATAAACCTCTCTGGAGACGATGTGTTCTTCGGTCCTGGTGATGCAGTAGACATAAATATACAAAGATCACTTGGTTCTATGTTAGACAATCCCATGAAGCGCCTCAAGTAACTAGTCAACTAGATCATGACAATCCAGTATTTGACCTCGATGGCGAAGATTCCACTAATGATGGTTTAAGGGGATCTGGATAATAGCATATGATTGATCATCACCAATCTAAATATCATTTAATATATCAGAAACGATAAACGAGTCGGATTAGACAATTACGATGGTTGTTCAATAATCATCATTACAATCACCTACTTGTTCACCTGCTTTATACTTCTTTTTAACTCATTAACACTTCTCGTATAGAAAATTGCACTTAACACTATACCCACAGCCACCATTGGTCCAACGATATCCACATAATTGAGTCCATATTGAGGAATAACATCATTTGTAATGCCGGTGCTATTGTTACTACTGCCACTAGCAGCACCGCTTATTTGAGTTTGATTGTTACTGTTGTTGGTACCCAATGTTGCACTCGTTTGCAATAGATTAGTACCGGATGTTATAAAGCCGATAGAGTTGCCTCTTTGCTCTGCAAACCAAATGTTACCTTTGGAATCAGAGGTTAACCACTGTATAAATGATGGATTTGATACGGGAATATCTACTTCCTTGTGTTCGCCTGTACGTGTGTCTAGGACTGCTATCTTATTTATGACATGTTCTGCAACCCATAGGTTTCGATCGTTATCTAATGCCATCCCAAAAGGCAAGCCATTTGAATCAATAGTTGGAAATCTATTAAATGTTTTGAGTACGGGATTGAAGATGGATACACTATGCCCCTCATGTTCTGAAATGTAAATATCTCCATTAAAGGGATCGGTGATGATTGACGTAGGATCAATTAGTGTGTTGTTCTTACCTACTCCTGGCGAATATTCTATTATCTTATTAGTCATTGGATCTATATTTGCTATCTTGCCTATACTGCTTTCCGCAATCCAAATCTGACCCGATAATGGATCTACTGTAATTCCCAATGGACTAGCATTTGGAGTTGGCAACTGTAGTGGAGTCAGGAATTTATTTGATAGTATATCAAATCTTAATATTTCATTTGTAGATGACGAGGTTATCCATATGATATTTTCTGTACTATTCTTGTTTTTCTTGTTTATAGAATCAAATGCAATACCTGATGGCACTACATTCTTTGGTAATTTATATAATTGATTAGTATCAGTGTCAGGGTTATAATGCCCGAGTACCTTAGTTATAGGGTCTGTGTACCATAGAGTATTGTTTGAATCTAAAGTGATTTGAGTTATGATATTTGTGCCATTAATCTTATGTGCACTATAGGTGCCGTTACTAAGATTATATTCAATTATTCTTCCGCTATTTATAGAGGTATCTCCTACCCAAATAACATTTTTATTTTTATCATAAATTGGGTAAAGAGGTTGGCTGTTATTATACGGAATCTTTATTTGTGTTACTGAATAATTTATCTGATTCAGACTAGGTTTTACAAATAAATTATATGTATCAACAAGATTAAGTGCATCTTCCTTATTTTGGAAACCTTCCACTAATACCTCCCATCCTCCTGGTATACCAAAGGCAGCACTAGCAGAAAAGATACCTTTAGAGACTTGCTTGGTATCTACTTGAATTGGGCCTATCCCCTGTTCTGTTTGAGTTAGCTTTAGCTCCACTGATCTCATATCTATGGGATTTCTATTTTGATCTAGGAATGATATTTTGAAATTATTATCTCCCAGAGAATATGGATTAATTGTGAGTTGGGCTCTGCTTCCATTTTCTATGAACTTTGTATAGGTAAATCCTTTATTTATTGCCGCATTCTCTAATGGTAAAATGGTTGGAACAGATGCTTGACCCACTTGTTGCTGTTGTTGCTGTACTTGTGATTGAAATTCACTTTTAGGTAATCCTGTATTCACCATTATTGCCACAGCGACAAGCAGCATTAAACCGACTACTGCTTCTGTCTTAGTACTTTTATTAAACATCAAAACAGCTGATTTCTTTCTTCTTCTTTTGTCAGTCTTTGTAATCGGATCCTCAGTATCATGCCTTAATTTTCTTGACTTAGATTGAGTGGCTACTAATAAACCCGATGAGAATTGTGAACGCTCCGTAGCTGAAACTATAAGTGCTTGCCTGTGTATCACTGTCTGGTTATATGCTCCAATTCCTAACATAATTGCGGCAAATACCAATTTTGCTATAAGCGCCTTTCCATAAAGAGAAGCCAAGATTAAATCCAGATTATCTTCAAGGATAAACAATAGAAACGGGCCCGTAATTACTATTATTCCCAATACTACTACAGGAATTGTTGAAAACCTTGGGATTAGAATTGATAAGGCTGAAGCTTTGGCATATTCCTCTAGGTTTTCTGCTTGTTTTATTTTTGGAACCACAACAAAAGCAAGATAAATTACACCTCCAATCCAGAATGACGCGGCCAGATTATGAATAAAATCTAATGTGATTGGTACCATGTTACCTGAAGCAATAGCAGCCCCGTGTCCAATGAGAGACGTAGTTAGAAGCGTTCCTAATCCTATTGCCAAAATAAAAAGAATATTTTTTTGAGATGGTCGCAATGAATCTTCTCTTTTTAGCCTTACACGCATTATCACCACAAATACAAGAATCATAATTGATTCAGCTGCTCTAACTATCCATACAGTTCCAAACTTGGTACCGATAGCGTCTGTTATGCTAGCATTAATTGAATAGGCCTGCACAAAGATCATGCCGAAATCAGATACTATCAATATTATGGAGCCAATTAGCATAAGGTTTACTAGACTCCTATCAATCTTGGTTCTTGTTTGCAAGAAGGCAGTCTGGGTTTGTAACCAAGTAAGCTTGGAAAAAGACCTCCATAACCATAAAGTTGTAAAAGCTGCACCAACAATCATAACCTGGCCAACTAATGTAGGAAATCTTGCAACTACATCGGGTATGGATAGCTGAGCAGAAGAAGATTGAAGATTCTTTGTTGGGATATATTGTGAAGTTGCCGCTGCAGCACCTTTTTCTCCAACACCAAACACAAAAGCATTTTCTGTAACATGGCCATCCACCTGCGAAAGCATCCTAGTAGAGACAGTATAGACTCCATCTTTGAGTCCTTGTCTGGGAAGACTAACACTTAATGCGGTCTGATCTCCATTAACGTATTGCACATCATTATTATCTATTTCATTTTTTCCATCTGGACCAATAACACTTAATTTACTATATTTTAGATCAACTGGTTCACTAAGATGGACTTCAATTTTTGTAGGAGGTATTTTCAGATTCTGCGAGGGAGAAGGATTACTACTTATAACAAAAGCATGACCGTAGACTTGAGAAATTTGGGGAAGACAAATTAGTAAAATTATTGAAGCTAAGCCTACTACATAGAATTCCACATTACTGGAATCTGAAAAATGTATTCTTATAAATGGAAGAACCAAGCTCATTTGGACTTGCTTATATTAGTGTTGTTACACGCTACATATTTGAGGATTACTATACGATGGTTACTATTGCTAGTACATCCTACGAATGTACTATAAAGTCTAAAATTAGGTCCCTCGTAATACGTTCATAATTTGATAACGAGCTTATGATATACACAACGAAGGCTCTCAGTTTAGCATCAAAAATTTCAAAAATCGTTCTAGTAATGACATTGATCTTTATCCTTGTTATATCTACAATGTTCATATGTTGGTATACGCCGTGTTCTGTATCGGCTCATATATCTAAGACATACGGAAATTTTACTTTAGAGGTTGGTTGGATGAATGAACCTCCACTTGTTGGTGAGATAAATAATGCTATTATTCAAGTAAATGAGAGAGCAGGATCCCATTCGACAGCGGTTAGAAATGCCTTATCTAACATCAACGTAATGGTTAAATATGGCGGAGTTACTAAGCCGCTGGATTTTGTGCCATCAGAACAAGCTGAAGGTATGTATGAAGCTAAAATGATTCCGACAAGAATTGGTTCATATAGTCTATTGCTGAATGGTACAATAAAAAGCCAAAGCATTCTTAACGCTGAAATACCACTCGATTTTGTGGAAGGTAAAGAAAAACTTTCTTTTCCTGATACGAGTAACCCTGGTGATTCTGTTAATATAAATTCACCTTCCAATAACATTGGAACCAGTCTAGAAGGAATTCTCAATCAACTTTCAAATGATATCGATAATAATACAGGCAATATTGATATATTGGCTAAAAACAACATGAATGTGCAGAAATCAATTCAAGATATAAGCAGTGCGTCAGATCGATCCTATATGATAGGAATAACTGGAATAGGGATTGGAGCAGCAGGAATTGTAATAGCTGGTGTAGCATTTTCACGCAAAAGTTCATAAAAAGTGAAGATTAAACAACTATTTTATATCTTATAAAAGTCAGAGTTCTTGTTCAAACTCATATTTTGATGGTATTCCGTTAGGCGGCTGCGATCCATAGACTATTGCGATTTCATCATGAACATCTGCGACTCTTCTCTATTATGTATTCTTGTATCTTACAAGGTTATAGAAGAGGACGCGGATAGCTCTAGCTATATTAGCTTTACTTGAGGGACTGTAATATATAATTTATTCTTTATATCATTTTTAAGCTTTATGGTACATTAGTCGAATGTACATCCTTTTAAAGTAACGGCAACATTTCTCACATCGAAAATATAAAATATCCAAATCTTATCATATATTAGCAAGGATTATCTATTGCCTACTAAAAGAGCACTTTGGTCTACTTCTTGTATTATAATATGCAGTAGTCTCTTCTCAGTAACTTTGATATTGATGGCTGCCGCCTCATCGATTTCGACAAACCTTGCTTTTGCAGATGGTCTAACACAAGAGAATCTACCTCCTGCGAGCCTAGGAGACAGGCAGGGAAGCCTCTTCGTGAAGATAAGTCCTCCAATTTACACAACTGAATCCAAAGGAAATGCATTTATGCAATTTCGATTATTTGACGCCAAAACAAATGAAACTGTACAGCACGTGACGTACGACATTGCGCTTAGTAAAGGTGCAAATCCTACCAAGGGCGAGAAACCACTATTGCGTGACTTTTTCCACGCACACAACGGATTGTTGACCCTCAAGGTAGAACCCGCAAATGGTTCCCTAACTATCTACGGAGACAGAGACCCGTTCCAAGCCGCTTATGTAGCAGACCCCGGAGGGACCATAAATATAAGAGGACCCCTTCTGCAGGAAGGAGGGTTGTATAAATTCGATATTCAAATATTCGGAATCGATAATGATCGAAATATCTTCGTTCCTGACAAGGCACCTAAATTTGAAACATTCCTAAGCGTAGGTGATGTATTCAATTATCGAAACCTGGATTTTGAAGGTCAGAAATTTAACACTACTCTCATATCCTATTATGACAAGATTAAGGATTTCGACTTTAACCCGACTGCTAGCAATTTCTCTTGGTCAATGCCATTCGACTATGACGTCCAAAGATTAGAAAAGAATCCCATATTCGTTCACGAAGAGATAAAGCTGCCCAAGAGCCTCTTTGGAAGTAGCATCTTCAATGCGACTGTCAATGGAAAACCCATATCTGGTAGAACTCTCGCGATCGATCCCTTTACCTCACCAGACGCTATAATCCTACATTATTTGATTAACAAGAACGATGTCCTTAAGATCGCAAATGAATGGCAACAAAACGGATCGACAACAACAGGAACGAGTAAATCTACCGCACCTACTTCACAGCCTGTATCAGTTGGAGGAGCGGCACAAGCAAAGGGCACGAAGGTTCAGAACGTAAGCGGTACAATGGATTTTACTCTTAGAACTACACCACCAAGCAGCAAGGAGCAAGGAACAGAGTCAGCCTCGTCAGCATCAGCGAATGTAACGTCCACCGATTTACTATCGGACACTGGTGGAATACATGCTAGTGTCTTATGGTCCCCAGCACCTCTTCGTATGAACACAGAATCTTCTGCTAAAATCAACTTTACTGATGCGTTCTCAGGAGGACCCCTTAACGCAGATGTAATGTATGATCTCTCTGTACTTGATAGTAATGGCACCGAAGTACTCAAAAAAGACGGGTTGATTGCAAAGAACTCTCAGGATACGCAGACAGTATCATTTCCGGCTGCAGGAAAGTATCAACTGGAACTTAGCATTACCGGTCTACAAAAACCAGTTGGAAAGCAACAAGAGTCTACCCCAGTTATCGACCGTACAAGGAATGGTATAGCTAGGGGAACTATAGTGGTACAATAGTATCCATGAGTAGTATCATTTAATAGGTTGCATAGCTAAAAAAAGACTTGTTAAAGTCATTTTCTATCATATTGCTGCACTGAAGCTTGATTATAGAGAACCTTCTAAATCTTGCTCGATATCTTTGACATATGCACTTTTATAACTTTCATACAGCATCTCTTTTGTGGTTTTGGCCAAATCTTCGAGCTCTGCTCTGCTACCGTTAGTATTATCCAGCTTATCGCTTCTATTGGTCTCTGTAATACCTAATGATTCTAGCTCATTTATCCACCAACCATATTTTTCAGGATGTTCATCGACAGTAGCCAAGTAATATCATCTTGAATTCAGTACGATATACTATAAAACGGTTCAACGTAATTGCATTATCGTAAGAAAAGTTCCTATATAAAGTGATTGGTATAATAGATGTTTCCATCGTTTTTCTGTAGTACTCCGTGATTGCAATTTTTGTCAGGGTACTATTGCAGATAATCTCGTACTCAAGCTATGAGGTTTTGGTACTGGTACTGGGGTAACTCATAAAGCCGGCTTTTGTGCATAAATAATAGATTTAACAGTAATCGTTAAATTTTTGTGCGTGATGTTCATGAGATAAAAATGAGAGAAAACCTAGAATGATCTACCTGAACAAGAAATGCTTTCAATTAGCCCCTGGTTTCACAATAGACAGAATACTCAACGGTATGTGGCAGGTTGCAGGAGGACATGGATATATCGATCATGAACTGGCAATCGCAGACATGATGAGATATCATGATGCGGGATTTACAACTTGGGATCTCGCAGATATTTATGGCCCAGCAGAAGATTTTATTGGGGAGTTCAGGGATAGATTATCGACTCTAAAAGGAAAAGAAGAACTTGACAGGATTCAGGCATTAACAAAATGGGTGCCAAAGCCAGAAAAAATTACGCGTTCCATGGTCAATGAAAACATAGCAAGATCACTTCGCAGAATGCGTGTCAGCTCACTGGATTTACTTCAATTCCACTGGTGGGATTACTACAATCCATATTATATGGATGCTCTCAAATACCTATCTGACCTTCGTGATGATGGAGTAATCAAGCATATAGGTCTTACAAATTTTGATACTGAGCGTATGCAGATCATGATAGATTCGGATCTGCAAATTGTATCGAATCAGGTTCAATATTCGATTATAGATCGAAGGCCAGAAGTAAAGATGATACCATTTTGCTTGGAACATCACATCAGTCTTCTTGCGTATGGAAGCATCTGTGGGGGGCTGATCTCGGAGCGCTATATAGGGAGAACAGAGCCGACCTCTGATGAGTTAAATACGTTAAGCTTACGAAAATACAAGAAGATGGTTGACGTATGGGGTGGCTGGAATTTATTCCAAGAACTTCTATCGACTTTAAAGAGCATTGCGCAAAAGCACGAGGTAAGTATTGCAAATGTAGCAACCGGCTATATTCTTTCCAAGCCTGCAGTAGCAGGTGTTATTATCGGTGTTAGACTTGGAATTGTTGATCACATAAACAATAACATACAGGTATTCAACTTTAGTTTGGACGAGTCAGATTGTGATGCTGTAGATGCTGTATGTAAAAAGTCAAATAACTTGTTTGAGGCAATTGGAGACTGTGGTGATGAGTATCGATGAGCTTACACTGTTTGCAACTCATCGTCCTCTTTTTATTCCTATTTGAAGAAACCGCTACTAATTGTGAATTCCAACTTCAATTTAAGGTCAGGTACAGATAGTTTGTGTTTCTGCAAATACGTAGTATGCATTAACTGAAAAAGTTATAAATCATTTTACATATAAAACTAAAGAGGAGAATGTTTATGTCAAACAATGAAGACAAGAGCGAAGAACCGGTAATGTGTAGCAAATGTAACATGACTTTCAAGAGTGAAAGCGAATTTATGCTGCATTATGACAAGAATCATAAATAGGTATTCAGCTGTTTCCCTCTTCATTTTTCTTAAATTGTTTTATCGAAAGTAGCCACTATCATATAACAATATGAATGTGTCTTACTGAGTTGTGAAGCTATTTATCTGCGTGACCCTTTGATTTTTTCAAACTTTAAGTTGCGCTTTCCCTTGTTTTGGAAATTTTTGAACAGCTTATTACGTGTAGCCTCAAAATAGAATATTATACTAGGGCAACAGACTAACAAACAAACGCTATAGATCTCAGTTTTGACAATATTAGCGCTACCGCTATTTACGTGGAATTGATATGCAGAACGCAGTTTGGGAATGTTACCCGAAAGGAGAATGCAATACATCTTTTTCGCTGGAATATTGAATTTATGGGTATCGAATTTAGAAAAATCATTTCTTTCTTAAATTTGAGGGTAGAACTAATATGGGTGTTGACTTATACAGACATAGACTGAAATGCCTGCTAAGATCATCGATGGAAATGTCGTATCCGCAAGTATAAAATCAAAACTTACAAATCGTGTTGACGAATTACAGGAAAAAGGAATTAATCCGTGTCTGGCTACCATCCTGATAGGTGAGGATCCTGCCTCAGCTAGCTACGTACAAAATAAACAGAAGGCAGCCAAGCAAGTAGGGATAACCACTCAGGATCATCGAATGAGCGATGACATCTCTCAAAAAGAGTTGATAAGTCTCATAGAATCATTGAACAACGAATCCAGAGTCCATGGAATTCTAGTCCAGTTGCCTCTTCCTAAGCACATCAATGAATTCGTCACAATTAATATGATATCGCCAAGTAAGGATGTCGATGGACTAACATCTACAAATTTCGGTTTATTGTTGCATGGAAAGGCTTTGCTCAAACCGTGTACTCCATCTGGAATTATAGAGCTATTGGATTATTACAATATAAGAATAATGTCTCAGAAAGTAGTGATAGTAAACAGATCCATCTTAGTCGGGAAGCCGCTAGCATTGCTTATGCTTCAGCGTGATGCAACCGTTACCATATGTCATTCGAAATCAGCAAATTTGGATCATTTGTTGGTAGAGGCGGACATAGCGGTAACTGCAGTTGGAGATAGAAATAAGTTTGTTCTTAGCTCAGATATGATTAAAGAAGAAGCCGTGGTAATTGATGTTGGAACCAATAGACAATCTGGAAAACTAATCGGTGATGTAGACTTCGACTCTGTTAAGGAAAAGGCATCCTGGATTACTCCTGTACCAGGAGGAGTTGGTCCCATGACAATAGCTATGCTTCTGAGTAACACAGTAACTGCTGCCTTAAATTACAAATTCGACCAATTGGCATAGTAGTAGTAACATAGTATAGATCCTTCAATGCTGACACAGAAAACAGAATGCGACATAATATGATACTAATAATTCAAGCAAATCATTTAGATACCAGTTTTGCAAATAGTCAACTGAATGATACTATCGTAGATATACATATATAATGTGGGCATATCCTTTGTACACGTGGTTTTGAGACGACGATTGAGATTACAGATGTTCTCACAGTAATTGCTATAACTACATTTGCTGGTGGTACCTCGTTTGTTGGTGCCATTATATCAAAGAAAAAAAAGGTTTTCGGAACAGCATGTTTTATTTTTTACTGCATTCGGGGCAGGCATTCTTATGGCTGCAGCAGTGTTCGAAATGGTTATAGAAGCAGAGAAGAATCTTGGTGTTACTTTAACAATTTTGGCCTTTTTGGCAGGGGCTATAATATTTACCATCGCAGATATTCTCGCAGAGAAGAAAGGTGGGGGAGCAGGCATTTTGCTTGGTATTGGACTGGACTCGATACCAGAATCCCTTGCTATGGGTGCTTCTATTGCATCAGCTGGCCCAGCATTGGCATTAGCAATCTTAATCGGAATACAGAACGTTCCTGAGGGTATAGCATCGTATAGGGAAATGATGACTGGGAAAACTGCTTTTGCGAATAATCCAAAGAAAGCGCTTACTGCAATAGGTATTGTATCTGTAATACCGATCATCCTCGGATTAATAGGATTATTTTATATGCAAGGCATGGACGAGTTTATTGCTCTTATTTTAGCATTGTCAGCAGGGGGGATCTTCTACATGCTATACTATGATATGATACCAAAAGCACATAAGGATCGGAAGTGGCTGCCAACATTTGGAGCGGTCTTGGGTTTCATCATAGGATTTGCTATCGTAAGAACTATAGGTGGATAATTTTCGCCTCGGCTCTCATCCTTTGTGACTTCTCTGTTTATTAGATTCCCTAGCAAACTTGATATAATTGTTTTGGGGATTTTTATCGAACGGTATGCCTGCAGCTATACAATTTTGCACGATGTGTCCAGACAATTTCAAGAACCGTTAAATAACTTATGGTAAATAGTTGGATGGTATAATGACATTTATAGCAAGCAAATTTGTCATCTCAGCTAAACAGTCACCAGAAAAGCAAAAACATGTTCAATAGGAAACTATGTCCCACCCATCTATACGAATAGGGACCTCTGGCTACACGTATTCCTGGAACAAGGGACGACCAACACCATTTAAGTGGTATATCAACCAAGGATTCAATTCAGTAGAGATTAATGCCAGCTACTATAGATTTCCACTGCAGAGTTGGATAAATACCTGGAAAGCAAGCGCCCCAAATGACTTCACCTTGTCTATTAAGGTAAATCGTTCCATTACGGATTACCTGAAGCTAAGAGGAGAGCGATCATTAGAACTATGGGATAGATTCACGAGAACACTTGAAGGTATCCAAAAGAAGATTGACTTCTGGCTATTCAAAATGCCAAGAAACTATCGATACTCAGAACAAAACCTAGAAACAATAAAAAGTTTTTTTGATAAAGCAGGTTTAAGTGATAACAATGACAATGACATCAGAACAGTTATCGAGTTCAGAGATTCTTCTTGGTGGACAGCAATAAAGAGAATTGAAGAAGCAGGATTAGTATTTTGTTCTGTTGATGCACCAGACCTTCCGCGTACTATTAGTGCAACCAATAACTCGATCTATCTTAGAATACACGGTTATAAGGAGTGGTATCGTTACATATATTCTAAGAAAGAGCTAGACGCAATACTATCATCAGTACGGAAATTGGATGCAGAGAAAAAGGCCATTTATCTGAATAATGATCACGGCATGCTACAGAATGGCCTGTATTTGTTGGAGCAAACGCTTTGATCTTTGGTAGACAAAAATCCATGTATAGTGTCATTTGATGACCAATAAATTATACTTGCCCGCATTTTGGTTTTTACTGTGAAAACCAACTCGCTTACTTTCTAACCCCCTCTAATAATTTATTGAGGTCTTGCCGATTCTCAAGAATATCCGACCAACATATTAATGACTTCCTGACATCCTTCTTCCCAAATATTTTATCTGGCACATTTAAGATTGTAAAATCCGTTGGAAGGATTTGGTCTATCATAGACCATTCAATAGGCATGGAAATAGTAGCAAGTGGAGAAGGTCTAGCAGAAAAAACAGATGCAAGTGTTTTTCCTTCAGCATTTTGATTGTAATCAAAAAAGATTTTCCCTCTTCTTCTTGAAGTATTCCAATCCATTGTAACCCTGTGAGGTTCTATGCTAACCAACATTCTACCTATAGCTGCAGCAAAACTTCTAGTTTGATCATAAGTATAATTCGCTAAAACAGGTACAAAAATATGTAAGCCTGTCATTCCTGAAGTTTTAATGTAGGATTTGATTTTTAATTTATCAAATATCTCGGTTTTCAATAGCTGAGCGATTTCAACAGCTGTCTTGAATGCTTTGATATTGTACTTGGGTTCGTGTACGCTAGTGGTCCTAGTATCTGAATAGATATATGGATCTAGATCAAATACAATAAAATCTGGATGACTAAGACCATATTTGTTTTCATCTAGTGCAGTAGAACCCTTAGAGGGTTCCCCATAATCCACAACTCTGCTATACCATGGATGTATCTCGATACAACCCAGATTTACTAGCCAAAGAAGAGTATCCTTATTATTACAGATCAGATAGTTAGTTAACGTCCTCGTGGATTCAGAATAAACCTTGACTGAATCTACAAATTCAGGCCTTTCCATATTCCAATTCTTTTGATAAAAGGATTTGCCAGTAATTCCATCAGGGTATCTGCTCAAAGACAAGGGTCTATCTTTGAGAAAGGGTAGCAAATAATCACTAACTCTTCCATAGTAATCGATCAAATCTCCTTTGGTTATCTCTGAATGATGATCGTTCTTCGGCCAAAATATCTTATCAAGGTTGGTAAAGTTATTTCCTTTACCTGTGGGTGCTATTGGAGGATAGAATTGGGATGATGATGATACTGATGATGATACTGGTGATGAGGTTGGAGTTGCAGTGACTTGTGAATTGTCTGATAGTATCTTCTCTAAAGTTTTCATTCTCTCAAGTATACATTCTTGAGGCTTCTTGTCATCTCTAATTCTTAAAAATATTGGTGCTCTCATAATCTTATCCTTCGTCCATACATCAAACTTGACTTCGGCCACAAGCGCTGGACGCACCCAAACTGGATCCCTATTCGTATATGGTATGTACTTGACTGGAATTTTATCAGATTTTATTTCCTGAAGTCTGTCATAAATCTCGGCGATCAGTCTAAAGTCAAATCCGCTTCCGGTGTGACCGATGAACCTTAGCTCTGTATCACGATAAGCAGCAAGCAACAGGGATCCAAAATAGCCTTTCCTGTTTCCTTCCCCTCTCGTATACCCTATAATTACACAATCTTGAGTCTGAATATTCTTTATTTTTAGCCAATCAGTTGTTCGCGCCCCTTGCGAATATCTGCTTTGCTTATTCTTTGCAATGATGCCTTCGAGGTTAAGTGTTTTGATATTCTCAAAAAGATCTACCCCTCTTTCCTCAAAGGATTCAGATATTCGTATTACATTTTCGTTATCTTGACTTGGATGTACCACTTTTGCCAATAGATCTCGTCTTTTAGAAAATTCCAACTTCTCGAGGCTCCGGCCATCCAGATATAGAATATCAAAGATATAGAAGGTCGACGGAATTTCTTTGGAAAGGTTTTGAATATCTAGCTCGTTATCGACATTCATTCTTCTCTGATGACTCTGAAAATCTGGATGACCTTTCTCATCTAAAATCACTATCTCACCATCAAGGACAACCGACTTTTTGCATCCTAAGCTCATGGGAGATTCCACTGATTTGATAATCTCTGGATATCTGTGACCAATAGATCTATTACTTCTCGATCTGAGTTCTACTATTTTCTTAGACTTGTTATAAAATAGAATGGATCTTACACCGTCCCATTTTATTTCAAAATCCCAATCTTTGTTGTTAAATGGTTTATCGACCAGAGTGGCGAGCATAGGTCTTATATTATTGGGGAATTCCGACTTGGGCAAGTCCGTTAATTTCAAATTGGCATCATTTAGGATAGTATTGTCTAAGTCAGTACTAACAACTTGCAAACGCTTGTTATCATTAGTAGTTTTAATACTTGGACTCCTTTCATCTGGAGAGTCCACGTTTGTCTTCTGAGTCAAAACAGAGTCCGGCTTAGTCAATGTCAACTCTTCCTCTGCCGCAAACTCATCATCATATTTTATCAAAAGCCATTGATTTTCTCGTGCTGTTCTGATTAATGAGAATCTTCCTTTTACCTTATGACCATAAATGATAAAAGTGATCTTTCCCTTATCAAATTGTTCAGAAAATTTCTCATTAGATTTTTCTAATACATAAGAACCGGTATCCCACACAAGAACTGTACCTGCTCCATAGTTTCCTTCAGGAATAGTACCTTCGAAGAGTAGATAATCTATAGGATGATCCTCAGTGAGCACAGCAAGTCTTTTTACCCTAGGATTAACGCTAATTCCTTTTGGCACAGCCCAAGACTTTAATATTCCATCTTCAGTCTCAAGTCTAAAGTCATAGTGCAGTCTGGAAGCTTGATGTTTCTGTACAACAAAGCGCCTCATGAAATCTTTTTCAGATTTCGTACCGTGTTTACCCATTGGTTCTGGAGTCTCAGCAAAATTTCTCTTCTTGTTATATTTTTCAAGCATAAGTTAACACTTATTTTTGAATGTATCATAATCATACAACCGTCATCATATTTTTAAGTTCTGACTTACATCTCTCATTTTTGACTTTTACCGATGGATCATTTGTCGAACCCGCTAGGTGATTGGGGGAAGACGGTTATTCATGTAAACTCAATCACCACATGCAGCTCAATTGTGCGATTATGAGATATCTGCAATTTCAGAATGGTCAGTTAGTATCCTTTGTAAATGGTTACTACCTCTGATACATTAGACAGACCCACCCACTTTTTTACTGGTCTTCTATCTTTATTCCTTTATAGAATCGTATTATTTTACCGCCCACAAGCTTCTATCTAACTTTATGATATGCTGCCAGGTTGGTGCTTCAATCAGAATTTAAGCCGATCGCATTTAGAATAAAGGGCCGAACAGTTCGATGTTCAGAGCACAACTTGGAATGTAGAACATCAAAACAAATACGATATCGCCAATTTACAGTCAAGTGATCCTTTTATTACTATTTTATTTTTGATCTCTTAATTTTTTCTTGTAATAGCATAACGCCTTGAATTAATGTCTCTGGACGAGGCGGACAGCCAGGAACATAAACATCAACAGGAACAATTCCATCGATACCGGGAAGC
>JBKPHJ010000168.1:0-2771 GCA_046729835.1 Thermoproteota archaeon | reverse complement strand
CACTAGATGTGTATATAGTCTAGAAAAGGCGACTCAATTGGACCAAGAGTGAAATTGTTAGAATATCACTTAACGCTCAAGGCTCTGTTAGTATTTAACGGGCCTGACAAGAAAGAAACTGATTTAGTATTTGCTGTCTATCAATCAAGGAAAAATCCTGATCCTGATAACCTGTATACTGATCTGCGCAATTGTTTTGCAAAGACCTTGGATCGGATGGGTAAGGGTGCAAGAGAGGATGGTAATGAAAAACGCAGGGAGATTACCCTACATTCTTTTAGACGCTTCGTAAAAACAACTATCTCTGATCTTGGTTATCAGGACTTCTCAGAGTACTTTATTGGACATCTAGGTTCCACCTATTGGACAAAGAAAGAATCAGATAAAGCAGATATATTTAAAAAGATTGAACCATACCTTACATTCTTAAATATTCACCAGCTAGAAAGACAGGGTGCGGACATACAAAGCAAAGTAGAAGAATTAGAAGACTTAAACCAATCATTAAGGCAAAGAGATAAAATGAAAGATGATGCTATAGGGCAGTTATCAGATCAGCTTATAGCTTTAACTGCAAGATTACAAGAAATTGAGAGAAGACAAGATCAATACGTATAGTTATTGAGCATTAGTAGTTATATTGTGGAATTATTTGTTCTGTTGTTCCATTAGCGGCAGTAACGTTTTGAATAAGAAGTAGAGTGAAATTTCCGACTAAAGTGCTGAAAGTAGGATTCTCAGAGGCTTCTCGTACAGATAGCAATCCATTATGATTACGGTCTAGAACCTGTTGAGCATAAAGCACTGGCTTCGTAACTTTCTGGAAGTATACTACTTCACGCAAGTTCTGAGCTACCGATCCCATCAGCACAATGTTATCCACTTTACCTGGATTGTCGATAGCAACTCTTGGGGGAATCATTGTACCCTCACTATGTGCAACTATACTTACTCTCTCAGGATCTACTTCTGCTTGTTGTATGAGAACATCTAGGGCCCCTTTGCATCATGCTTTAGATCATCAAATGTTACATTCGCCCATACACTGTAATCTATAGGCGTGATATGCATCATATTAGTAATAAACGAAAGACATTAGATGTCGAATGCTTGTATGAGGCGTAAGCAAAAACCACAAGAGAGATATGAAGAAAAAACCATGAATTAGTTATTGCGTTGACATTTAAAGACCTTAAAAAGAGAGTAAATGTTGAGACAGAGCAACGATTTCATATCCTTGAAGCATTAGGGGATAAGCCGTTCTGGATTTGGGATATAGACAATCACAAATCAGAGGACGTCCGCATCTCCGGGAACTGCTGCTTCAATCATGTCATCGGCCTTCCTACGAAGAATGGATTGGAAAAACCAATTTTTGACTATGAAAAGATGATCATCGATAGTCTTCTTTATACAAGTACGTCACGATCTGTGATTCCTTAAATCCAGGTATTATTCGATGCCTAATATGTCCTGACGACTTCTTTGCCCCAGATTGCTCAAAACTATGAATTCTATTTTTTCCAAGCTTGATGAAAAGGAAGCTTATACAAAGTCACCAGTTCATTCCTTTTCGTGTATTAGATTAAACTTTCTTCTGATTTCTATATGGATACACTTCCTGACAACAGAAGTGTAACCCGTCTGTGTAAGCTAAATTGTCACCTATCTGTATAAGTACAACACCTAGTTGAATAACAAAAAATCAAAACAATCAATCTTGCTGTTTCTATCTGCCCCTTCGATCAGAGGTATTTCAGAATCTAGCTGCCTCTCAAAGTAATTTCTTGGTAGAGGCGGATTACATGAAATTCCAAATAATCTAAGGGTATCATGATTCTCTATATGTAGGCGTATTCCAACATAATATCATCAGGATAGCGTAATTTACAAAAGCCATCTACTAATTTATCTATGCACCCGTTTATATTGTATCCACTGAATTATTTCTCACACTACAAGCGAAACTATTTCTGATATATTTTGATATTAAGAAAGGAGATACTGCTATACTTAGATAGAGCAGTTTTTTCGTTGTCTCCTGTTAACATTATCGTCTCGATATTAAGTTCTTTTAGCGCTGTTATCGCCGCAGGCGAGGATTCTTTTAAAGTATCTGCAACCGCAATTAGGCCTGCGATTTCCCTCTCTCTTCCTTTTTCAAATGCCAATATCATCACCGTCTTGCCTTCAGATTCTAGACTTGACATCTTCCGTTCAACAGAATCTTCGATATCTACTTCAAAATTGTGCATTAATTTTCTGTTGCCAAGAAAGATTTGCTGCTGCTGCTGTTTCATATCAGGTGAAGTTGCTTTTATCCCCATGCCTGATATGGCTTCAAATTCCTTTGGACCTTCTAAAACCAAAAGTTCTCCCTTTGCCTCTAATTTCGCTAAGCCCTGCAGCCCTGGTTCCTCACTTCTGCTCTTCCTGCTCTCACAATAGCTTGAGCTAGAGGGTGTTCTGATCCCGATCCAACTGAAGCTGCAAGGACTAATACTTCCTTTTCTTTGAATTTATTTTCATGAGCGTATTTCCTTAATTGTGATATTTCCAAGAATATATCTGAGCTAAACTACTTTACTTTTTCATAGTCCTTCTTCTGACTCTGGTACTAGTAATTGATTTGCTCTTCTCAGATCTAGGCCTTGTAGCTGATATTCTCTGTCGTGTTTTTGTTGAAGGAGCTGTTTTTATCTTTTGAACACCCTTTTGAGTTAGTGTCACTTGCTTTTGCAGCTGACTAAGTTGAGATTGAACCTGCTTTA
>JBKPHJ010000167.1:0-5298 GCA_046729835.1 Thermoproteota archaeon | reverse complement strand
TTTCCACACAGTGTTCTCGAGTAAATATGGATTACGTTTCAAAAGAGTATCTTATGGGTCATAGGCTTCCAGGACAAGAATCAAGTTACAATAGAATGACAGAGGAAGATAGGCTCAAGGAATATTTGAAGGTAATTGACGCTTTGACGTTATCGCCAGTAGGCCGATTGCAGCAACAGATACAGACGCACAAGCAGGATCGGGATTTTATTCTCAGCGAAATACGAGAACTCAAGCGATGTGCAAAAAAACCTGCTATTGGAAGTGCGTTTAAAGCAGTCTACCATAGTCTCATGGTAATCCATTAGAGGAAGTCATATAATCAAATCTTATGAAGATGAAGGTGCGAGTGGAAGCAATTCAAACGATAGCGACGAAGAGTACAGTAAAGAAGCACGAGCCATGCTGATGACGACGACAAAATCTGGGTTGACATTCAGATCAATTAGGGAGCTATCTTCGCATTGCTCCCGTTACTCAGACATGATAACGATCCTACTCCCACAAATGTTCGTGATTGAACTCGTGGAAAAGGCCGAATGAAATTTTATTTTGATTTTCTCTTGCGACCAATTCTGTAATTGCCAAGGATGTAGTCCTTAGTAGGCACCTCTTTGCCAAAAGACCGCTTCCTAGTTGTATCAAACCTAGAGAGGGCGTTCTTAATATATTCAGTCGGCTCATACTTCCTTTCACTATCCGATACTGCCCTAAATCTTTCCGTCGAAGTATAGTACGTATGACCATTTTTCTCGACCCTTCTATGTAACACTTCTCCACCCCATAGTATTTTTAGGTGAGAAGACAGTGTAGCCGAAGATACTTTATCCGTATACCACCGCTGCGAATTCAGTTCTCTTTCAAGTTGATTATGTCGCAGTTCCAATCCTTTAGAATCAAGTAATATTCGTACTATCCGCTGATCTAGGTCAAAGTCATACCTGGTTCCTGGCATATGAAAAACGCTTTAGATGTTTTTTAAACCTTTCCTATTAAAACTGTTGAGATTAGCGACCTTGGCAAAAGAACATAAGATAACATGACACAGGGAATTTGTATGCCGAAGCGCCTCAGAAAAATCGTAGATATTAAACGGGGAGATGTCCCGCGAAGTGTCTATATTTCAAGAATTCTAGAAAAGAACTGCAAAGGTAACGAAAGAGAAAACACGACTCGTAACGAAATGTCAGATCAGTGGAGCCTTTCAAGGCGCCAACCACGAAGAGACTCTACTGACCAATCCGTTCTACCTGAAGAAAGGGATGCTACAGATGGATAGCTTGAATTACGTTATTGTAAGAGTTAAAGATTGCGCCCCTTCCGTATGCTTTCTCGTAGGGTGTAGTAACATTGCCACCACTTACGCAAGAATACGACTTAGTGACAAAATTGACGGATTAATTCGCGTTTGTATGTCACGTTGAAGGTCGACGATTAGGATGGATGGACTCAAGGACTTGAATCAAGGAGCAGACTTCTGGACGTTTAATATAGGGGCAAATGTCTATCCTGCGGATTCGAAAAATAAGGTGTCATATATACGCCGTAAGCGTTGGCATAATGGTCCTATTCCACTAGTACAGCACGAAAAGTGGAAGACAGAGGGCTTCTTCTCAAAGGGATTGGCAGTCAGTCCTGGTAAAGTCTTGCACCGGATTGACAAATTAGAATATTATTTGATCTCGATAGAATGGGACCTATCTCTGGGTTTCGATGAGCTCTTTGAAGGCGAGTCGATCGAAAAAGTTAGCAAAAGACATCTGATTGAGCAACACGTGGATGATAAGTCGCGCGGGCATTTAAGGATTTATTCACCTATACAATTTCCAAAGAAAAATCCCGATAATGTCATAGGCCTAGAGATCAAAAGTGCGGGAGAACATGGCATTGTCATGTCCAGCCCGTCCTTTCATAACGATGGCTTTCGATACCAAGCACAGGGCACATTAGAACCTTATACCTATTCTAGAGAAGAAGCTTTGGAATTATTGCTTCGTATAGACGCGATTTGCAGAAAACATAACATAGAATACCTCTCCAGAAGCGGTAACGACACTGAAAGAAAGGCAGTCAGTCCTATCTCTACATCAATGAAAAATATGCTTAGAACACTTATCATTGACTATTAAAATCTACGATGGACAGCGACACGTCACTATGATAGCAATAGCTAACTTCTTGCTGCTAAGACATTGGCATAACCATAGTCACGAAGAGTTACAAAGTTTCTTTAATAATGTGAACGAACAATTATGTACCCCTGATCCGTTACCTGAAAAAGAGATGGACAGTATCTGGAGTGACGCCACCGAATTCGCATCCAAGGTACTGAAAGAAAAGCGTTCGAAAGAGGTCGATAACGATGGTATACCGCAGGAGATAAGGGCACAATTTCTAGATAAGAACGTGTACAGAAGGGTAGCTAAGAATCCTGTTACTCTTTTCGTTGCTGATGGAGATCAGAAAGCCATAATCAAAGCTGTCATTATGAGACCCAGGAGCATGATCGAGACTTCAGATACTGACGATAGTCAAACTGTTAGCAGAACTACATCCAAGACATTGAGATACATGGAAAAAGCGATCATGATGGATTGTATACCAAAAGATGTTATCATTTACGAAAACCCTCTTGATGGTAATAGCACGTATGAGGTTACATTTGTGCGTAAGGGCGGCAAACCTTTTACTGCTGGTCCAGGAACCATAGACGACCTGCTTGAAAGAATAAAAGACAAGCGATGTTATCTGGCAGCCAGAGAGACGGAACAGGCACTAGTGGCAATTCTGGCGGCATACGAGGATAGTGGAAGAGCTAAACTAGTATACAGAGTCCCGTACTCTGGGTACTTCTATCAGAACGGGGACTTAGTCGGATATGATACCACCCAGAAGGATATCGACCCAGTCAATAATTCAAAGGATAAAGATGAGATGCTAGAAGGTATCGATATTCTTGAAGAACTTCATAAAAGAATGAAAGATAGAGGCATATTCATTACAGTCTTTAAATGGAGCCTATCCGCACCTTTCAGTTTCGCAAAGAAACAAATGAGTAATGCGGGTAACAAATGGAGTCAGGGATTACACTTACACGGAGAGTCTCAAACAGGGAAAAACACCAAGGGTAAGATCGCGCTGGCCATATGGAGAAAACATCATCTTGAAGATGAGAGTATACATTTTGTAGGTTTTGGAAATGTAAACTCCGAAGCCAAGCTTGAATACATGATGAGCAGGGCAACATATCCACTTGTTATCAATGAGGCGGGTGACTTAACAGCCGACAAATTTGTATCAATCGTGGAGCTCTTTAAACACATTGTAGAGAGCTTAACCGTTAGAGGGGCTCACAGACAGAACAGACGGTACGGAAATGGTCCTGCTTTACGTAACGTGATACTAACGTCTAATCCACTCCCTCCAAAAGATATGGGATACGGGAACAGATACATTTCATTGCATTACGACCAAGGTTATAGGACTACCGATCTTCAAAAAGAGGACTTTAATCGATGGTTCTACACTGAAGGCAGAGTAGATAAACTCGGTATTTTCGGAGATTTTGCACGAAAGTATATCCTTGAACATCCTGAGGAGTTAAGAACAAAGCACTGGTCTGATATAGGAGAGACCATTCTATCTGAATTCTATCAAGCTGTAAACAAAGAGCCTCCTGCTTGGGTCAGCATCCTTGAAAAAGCAGATGTGGTCAAAGAGTCAACTGAAAATAGGATTTCAGAAATCAGAGGGTTTATAGAGCAGGCAATACTGGAAGGTCATAGAAAAATCTATGGACCAAGCTATACGATGGATCTGCGCGATAAACTCAGACAATGTCTTCAACTTAGAGGCACCCCATACTTAGCTGAGGTAACAAACAAACTAAAGAGTGAGACGAAGGAAACACCTAAGGTAGTAATAATGCGAAATATCATACCCGAGCTACAAAGACGGAAGATTACAGGCATAACAACACTCACAACGTTAGCGAATGAGATACCAGGGTTTAAGTATCGTCTCATGAGATTAACGAAATATACTAAAGCTGAGAAAGTGGCATACGGATCATATAATGACTTATTTAAATTTCTAGGTTGGCCAGCTGAGGAAGAGGAGGTAGAAAAAGAAAAAACTGATGATGCACTAAGAGCAGGATTATACATGATAGAACAAGGAAAGGATATGTTTGCATGTCATTACTGCGGTGGTACAGGCGACCGCTGGAAAATGCAATCGCATTTTTGTAGCAGGGAGAATCGGGAAGAACCGGTTGATACCGATCTAACGAGACCAGCAGTTCGTTCTTGTCTCTCGAATCCTGTGGAGTAGACCACTTAGAAAATCGAGGTTACGGGGTTACGACGTTTTTCAAGATTTTTCTAAATTGATATTTATAAACATTGTAAAAATTCTAGTTCTCTTCTTAAAGGATTCAAATAAATGTACATCCCTGTAACCTCGTAACCTAATGCAAATAAATCTGATAAACTGATGAACTTCAAATGCTGATAAGCATTCAAGTCCTGCCAGTTCATAAATGACTTAGTATTGCTTTCAGAATTCAGAGACCACTCATTATTAGCCCTAGATTAGGGTCGAGCTTGAAAATCGTGTTCAAAATGAGCTACAAGCTCGACTTCTTCCAGAGAACAACAACATGAATGTCGCTCTTAAACGAATATTTTCAATCCTAACGTATTCTTCTACATGTCTTTTCTAATGTTGTTCTGATTAAGTCTTGTTCTGATACTCCTTCAAAGCTAACTGTTTGAGCGTGATTTTGAGCAGAGTTAGTTTTAGTTTTGGTATAACGATTCTTCCAATTACCTGTTTTAGTATGTGGCTCTTTCCATGATGGGTCACCTCAAATAGCTAGCCTATAACATTCCCATAAGAAGCGATCAACACCGGTGAGCCTCTATTAGTATTGACGTCCAGTAATTGAAGCCTCACATGCGATTAGCCGGGTTTTTAATTAGACTCATGACCAGTGCTACCAGATAGAGTTGGATGAAGAATAGCTATTTTCATTTGAGGTATGGATTGAGCTCATTTCGATAGCAGTATGAGATAGAAAATTCCAAGAAATAGCCTGCTATCGTTACACAATACCACATGATAGCAAGAGCTAAATCATTGTAGGTACAAATAAGATATGAACAATGAATAAAAAGCAAAAGGAGGCTCTTGTCATAGCACTATCTGAAAAAGGGAAAACTTATAGAGAGATTGCAAAAGAGGCAGGGGTGTCTCCAAACACGATCAAGGCCATTTTGAACAAAGCAGGCCTAGACC
>JBKPHJ010000166.1:0-3815 GCA_046729835.1 Thermoproteota archaeon | reverse complement strand
GGATTCTCTAATTGCTTCTACCGGAGACGTTATAGAGCTAAGAGGAGGTGAAAAAAGCAAAAGTACCAGAAGGACAGTAGCCAAGTGTCTGCCTTTGTATCCTTCTGATGAGGGTAAACGTATAATTAGAATTGATGGTCTCGTTAGGAATAATACAGGTCTGGCTATAGGTGATACCGTAGTTGTAAAAAAAATCAAAGCCATACCTGCAGAAAAAGTGATTGTGGCCCCACTAGAAGCAGTACCACCTATTGATGAAAGATATCTTGCAGATTCACTTGAAGGTGTTTGCATGACAAAAGGAGATAACGTGATGGTCCCTTATTTTGGTGGAAGACTCACCTTTCAGGTTATTGGCCTTACACCTGCTGCAACTGATGCAGTAATCATCAGCCATAAAACGATATTCACTATAGCAACATCCGATCAGGCTCTAAGACGTGGAGATGCAAGGGCTGTTGCCTACGAAGACATAGGCGGGTTAAAGGATGAGATCCAAAAGGTAAGGGAAATGATAGAACTTCCTTTAAGGCATCCAGAGATATTTGAAAAACTTGGCATAGAGGCCCCAAAAGGTATTCTCTTGCATGGACCGCCTGGTACTGGCAAGACCTTGTTGGCGAAGGCAGTGGCCAATGAAAGTAATTCGCATTTTATCAGCATATCTGGGCCTGAAATAATGAGTAAATTCTATGGAGAATCCGAAGCACGTTTAAGGGAAATATTTAAAGAGGCAAGGGAAAAGGCCCCTTCAATAATATTCATAGACGAAATAGACTCTATCGCACCAAAAAGAGAAGAGGTAATGGGAGAAGTAGAGCGAAGAGTAGTTTCACAAATGCTTTCAGTCATGGATGGTTTGGAGGCTAGAGGAAAAGTGATAGTTATAGCAGCTAGTAATAGACCAAACGCAATAGATCCTGCATTGCGTCGACCAGGCAGATTTGATAGGGAGATCGAGATCAAAGTTCCAGATAAGCGTGGCAGACTAGAAGTACTGCAGGTACATACAAGAAATATGCCCTTGAACACCGACGTAGACCAAGATAGAATCGCTGCTGTAACTCATGGATTTGTAGGAGCTGATTTAGAGTATCTGTGTAAGGAAGCAGCTATGAAATGTCTGCGTAGAATGTTACCTGAGCTTAATTTGGAAGAAGAAAAGCTTCTACCAGAAACATTAGAAAAGCTCATAATAACTATGAATGATTTCCAGTATGCAATAAGGGAAATAACCCCATCTGCATTGAGAGAAGTATATGTAGAGCCACCAGAAGTGAAATGGGATGATATTGGTGGACTAGACTCAGTTAAGCGAGAATTACAGGAAGCTGTTGAATGGCCTATGCGCTTTCCGGATATGTACAAGCAATTAGGACATACAGTACCGAAGGGAATATTGTTGCATGGGCCTTCAGGTACAGGTAAGACAATGCTTGCAAAGGCAGTTGCAACGGAATCTGAGGCAAATTTTATCAGCATCAAAGGTCCTGAGCTCATGTCAAAATGGGTGGGAGAGTCTGAAAAAGGAATTAGAGATATTTTTAGAAAGGCAAGGCAAGCCTCACCATGTGTTATTTTCTTCGATGAAGTTGATTCTATAGCACCTATCAGAGGAGGAGGAGGGATGGAAGGTCTTGGTGGGGGTCATTCCAGTTCAGAACGAATGATGTCGCAATTGTTAACAGAAATGGATGGTATACAGGAGATTCATGAAGTCGTTGTAATAGCTGCAACTAATAGAGTAGACATGATGGATACCGCTTTACTGAGGCCTGGACGTTTTGATAAGATTATTTACATACACAATCCTGACAAGAATACAAGAGAAAAAATCCTACAGATTCACGTTAAAGGAAAACCAATTAGTGATGATATAGATCTAAAGAGATTAGTAGACATGACAGAAGGGTTTAGCGGAGCGGATGTATCCTCAGTTGCAAATACTGCCGTATCTTTAGTTTTGCATGATTATATTCAGAAATATCCATCTCCTGAAGAAGCACTAAAACATACGTCAGAAGCACGTGTGGCTATGAGACATTTCGAAGATGCCGTTAAAAACGTAAGAAGACAAAGAGAGATGAAACCAGAAGAGAAAATGAATTTATCACATTTTAGATAGACAAGGAAAGAATGAGAGAGATCTATAGAAATAATCGCCTACCTAGTTTCTTCCGCTTCTACAGGTCCATCAGTTGGAGACGGTTGCGGTTCCTCTGTTGGTGGTCCATGAGGATTTGGAGGATTGCCCGGACATCCTAAGGCTGCACAATGAACAATATCATCAGCTGGTGGTTCTTTTGACATTGGTGCTAGTTCTGGTTGAGATTGAGTTGTGTTGCCTTTAGGATGAAGTTCGGGAATTGCTATAGCACGTTTAACAGTCTGATTATTCGCTCCTTCTTTTGGACTGGCGATAGTCAGCTGTTGAACTATAGTTGTCTACCGCCTTCTCAAAATCTTTCTTTCGTGAAACCATCAAGCTCGAATATTCCAGCTTGTGAATATAAGGTTTGACAGAAAATGACGCTATTCGGACTGGAAAGCAGCTGTTGAATGAATCGATATCAGCTGCGCAGCTCATTGATAGTTGCAGTTATGAGTATTTAGTAGGGCACCAACTTCGACGTGAGGATCCAAGTTATGATAGAATCAGTGAGGAAGATAGGCTATCGGAATATGTTAAAGTCATTGACCTACTTACTATCAATCCAGAGCATAGACTAAAGAAGAAGCAGTCAGAATCCGAACGCTCAGAAGACTTGTAAGAAATACATAGAAAATGGTTACTGGAACTGCAAAAAAGAACGTGCGATTATATCATTGTCAGAATGGAATGCGTTAAAGGAACAAATGAATAAACTCAAAGAACTGCTCAAACCCATAGAACAGCGAATTGATAATCGTTGCATGTGTGCCTAATGCAGATATCTAGTACGTTAGGGGGGATTAGCGGCGCACCCAACCTAGGAGATATAAGCACCTTTTATCAAATGGAATTGATGATTGAAATCGGTATAGCCGAATACTTCGGCATGGCAGAAGCACTCGGAATAATAGCGGCAGTATTTGTGGTTGTGTATTACTCTAGAAAACAAATGCAGGCGTTATCAATAGACATCGAAACGAAGATTCTTAATGATCTGGACGAAAAACTGAATGGGATTACTCAGATAGGAGTTCAGCAGCCAGAACTAATAAAGGTATTAAGCAATGTCAAATCAGATTAGACGCCAGAGGTTGCATTCTCTTATCATATTCTATACACTCTCGCACATGCTTTTCATATGCGTCAAAGAAAAGTGTTAAGCGACAATGAATGGACTGGATGGCTACGATGGATGAGAGCCGCTTTTCATGAAGGCACCATAGCTGAATCGTGGAAAGAAAATATAGAAGGAGAAAAATGGTTTGATCCTGCATTCCAAAAATTCATTGATAGTGAGGTAATGGCTTCAATCAAAAAGAAAAATATGGAGAAACAGTAGTAGGTTCATTATTAGAACACCAGATTATTTATAGGTAGAAGGAGCAGCACCAGCAACAGAGAAAGCTATCGCAGCTAGTTGGCCAAAGGGTAGGAACTAATCGCCGTATGCGTGCCTATTGAATGGATGGACAACTAGTCCGGGGTTAGTTAGTGAAGGCGTACACACGACTTTTCGAAGACTTTGCTTCGCTTAGCAGATTATTGGTTGGTTGGAGTTCAATACTAAACTTGAAGTTTAGAATTGCTTACTAATATTACAGTAGTGGATGATGCTATAAGTTTGTAGCTTCACATACTGCAGCACATAAAACAATAGAAAAAG
>JBKPHJ010000165.1:0-1665 GCA_046729835.1 Thermoproteota archaeon | reverse complement strand
GTCTAGGCACGGTGTAAAGGATCAGCTTCTTCGAAATAATCTTAATGTTAGCTTGTAGCGTTATTAACCATCGATTATGATAATAATGTCATGCCACTAAACAAATCATGGGATTATTACAATAAATCATTAACTGAACGTGGACGTATTCTTATTAATATCGGTTTTCGTTCGGGAATAGGGAGCTAGGTTTGTGACAAGGGCTAATAGTAGCTTCTAACTATTCTGTACTTAACACCGGTAATCAAGGTTTAATAGCTTCTGAATATCCTTTTTTTGGTCATCTACCAGGTTATGCATCCAAAATCATGGAGATACAACAAAAAAGACTTAGACATACCACCTGCGCGTATTATTACAGATCCCAATCCTTCAAATTCCTCCTTCACTCAGAGATATGCTCAGTGCTTATTACAACAACCCTAAATAAATGAAAAAGGAGTACACTTGGCAGCTGCTGTTTGGCCAGGGGAGGTTCCTTTCCTTTCTGTAGTCATGAACACAGTAAGGAAACTCATAAGCTGCAAGCTTCTAGTAGGGCACTAAATGTAGCAATAGCATTTTTTGTTTTCCCAGTCTAACTGTATGGCAAATTAGGGCTAATTTGTTCGAGCGGATAATATTCATTAAGATTCTTTCCAGAGCTAGTCCACACGATTAGAGTTTGTTCAGGTCCAGTACCTTTCTGTCCGCCACGAAGATCATTGAATGTATATGTGCTGTCAGTTGTAATTCCTCTTGTCTTTAATTCTGAAGTATATAGATCTAGATCCTTAACTGGCACCACAAACGTGCCGATCTTTTGGTTGTATGCCTTAATCACGGCATCTAAAGCTGACTCAAACATTGTCTAATCTCCTCGACTGACACATCTAGTTGCGTAAGGGCATTTCCTGGTGCCATTATCATCTGTCTGATAATATTACTTGCAATTATGGATCTGCTTATCTATTTTGGCCGACATAATTGTTAGAGGTTCTGTGATTATCCTTGTATCTCATTTATTGTTACCGTTACCTAAAAAATCAGACGAATTATTTTTTTATTTTTACCAAATAAATACAGTTGATATTTCAGTAATTCGTTGTCATCATCTTGGTGTTCAATTCTCAAATACTTTTTCATCCCATCTAACAAATCTATTACACGAAATTATGATTCTCGTATGTCCATTCTTACCAGCTGTTGCTTTTTATTTCTATAGCATTGCAGCAAAATAGTATATTCGCTTTTTTTATCGGCTTGTTGGTGAATGGGACTCACCATAGTTATTACGTCTCATCTCTATGCTTCTATAAGCCTATCGGTTCTTTCTTCTATAAATAAAGAACCGAGGGTACTTGAACTGCACGATAAGGATACTCGTACCGAAAAATTGCCTCGACACTATCTACGACTTCATATTCCAAAATCATTAAAGGTTTTTTGTTATATCATAATACTCAGTGTTAATATAATGGGGATCTCCGTATTCATCATGGCGGCAGACCCAGAATAGAGGGAAGGCATGACCGGCCTCATCCCGGCCCTTGGGAACTAGGTCAAGGTAGTGGTATGCCACAAGTAACATATCGATGCCACGTGCATAAGCTGAATAGGTGTGGAAGATGCGACCAGTAGGGTCTTTGAAAAATACGCTGACTCCTTCCCGCTCTGGAAGGAGTG
>JBKPHJ010000164.1:0-2345 GCA_046729835.1 Thermoproteota archaeon | reverse complement strand
GGCATAATAGATAGTGACAAGCGTTACCTTTTAGAGGAAGTAACGAGAGCTAAAGACACATATGAGTAGCAGCTAAAAGTATTGCATAGTTTTGATTTCCAATGTTGGCCTTTAACCTACCCAAATTTATAAAGTCTGATGCACTCTTATCTGTTGAGAGATATACATACAAATCAGGTCCATTAGTAACTACTAAATCCTTTAATCTAAGCACATTAGCGTCACCCGCTATAGGAATAATTTTCGCAATGCCTTGTGCATCATGTATTCCATCTCCAGCTCCAACAAATGAACCAGTTAATAACAAATTGCTAGTTTCATTTCCTGTTTGCGAAGTTTGCTGTCCATCTATGCAACAACAACAACTGGAATGGCGCAGAGCCAAAGTACTGGAACTAATGAGCAAAGGTGAAACCAATCAATCCGAGATAGCAAGAATACTACAGGTAGACAGATCCATAGTATGCAGGGACGCTGCTTATCTGAGGCAGCAGGCAAAAGAGAACATCACCAGGTATGTAGATGAAAGACTTCCAGAAGAGTATGAAAAATGTCTTGTTGGACTGAACAGCATTCTAAAAGAAGCTTGGAGTATGTCGAAAACAGACGATAGTGTAAAGAGTGACAAAATAAAGGCCTTAGCTTTAGCGAAAGAATGTTATGCAATGAAGCTAGAGTTGCTTACTAATGTCACAGTAGTAGATGATGCAATCAGATTTGTAGCTTCTCATGCAATACCAGCAACAATAGAAAAATCTAGTTCTGACAAACCAGTTGCTGTAGATAAGAAAGTTAGAATTAGCAGGGACACTCAAGGATCTGAGGAAAATCGTAGCCACGAACAACAACAGTCAACAACAACAAATAATTGCATTTTTTGATCATGTAACAAGCAATTCAGGATATAGATGATTCAGAGAAATTAGATCTGAAGATGAACAGTTAGTGTGACAAGTATGACGGTGTGACAGGATATTATTGGTGAGCAGCAGAAAAATAATTAAGAGCGAAGGAACATTAATAATGATAGTACTAACAAGAGTCCAACAAATACCGACTTCAGTCAATGAATATCAAAAAAATTTCTTCTACAGAATAAGACACGCCCGTCATACCGTCACACATGTCATACAGATTGCGGAGCAATATTTCCAATGAGATCCAGATCCGATATGTCCAGGGACAATATATCAACCCAAAGTACTTGTCAAATGAAATTTTTAATGCGGTGATAGGAACAATAAAGATATGTAGTTTCGCATACCTTATTCAACAGCAGCAACATACGACTCTATTCTCTAGCAGAGTATGGGACAAGCCATTCTGGATATGGAATACTGAAGAACATAAAGTTGCAGATATCACAACAAAAGGCGATTGTTGTTTCAATCATATACATATTAATAAATGAGATACTCATTTTCTTCTTTCTGATCTTTCTCCTGCCATGACATATATGCACAATATACAAAGGAGATGTAATGGATACAGAGCAGAAGTCCCTAAAATCAGGTTTTGGACCACAAACTACGGCCGAAGAGATTGTCTCGAGATTGGATCTTCATGGGAAAGTTATAGTCGTTACAGGTGGTCACTCAGGAATTGGGCTTGAGACGACACGAGCTCTGTCAAATGCAGGAGCCTCTGTCATTGTTGGCGCTCGTGATCTCCAGAAGGCTGAAGGCGCTCTCTCAAAATTGAAAAACGCAGTGGCATTACACTTGGACCTCGCTAATCCGAGTTCAGTAGATCAGTTCTCCGAAGAGTTTCTAGGTTCAAATCAGGTTCTAGATGCTCTCATCAACAATGCCGGAATTATGGCCACGCCGCTGATGAGAGATAGCCGTGGCTACGATATACAATTTGCAACCAACCATTTGGGACATTTTCAGCTTACGGCGCGTTTGTGGAAAGCGCTCAAGAACACAGGGAATTCGCGAGTGGTGACCCTGTCTTCATTAGGCCATAGATTTGCTGGAGTCGATCTAGATGATCCGAACTTTACCACGCGGCCTTACGACAAATGGGCGGCTTACGGACAATCGAAGACTGCAAATTCTCTATTTACAGTCGAGCTTGACCGCCGAGGTAAAGAACACGGCATTCGCGCTTTTGCAGTTCATCCAGGTGGAATAATCACCGATCTTGTCCGCTAT
This sequence comes from Thermoproteota archaeon, assembly GCA_046729835.1. Lineage (GTDB taxonomy): Archaea > Thermoproteota > Nitrososphaeria > Nitrososphaerales > Nitrososphaeraceae > TH5896. The sequence continues at coordinate 189 of JBKPHJ010000164.1, read as the reverse complement.
ATGACCGACGAGGAAATGAAGGACTTGGGTATCTATCGAGAAAACGGTGTCATTAAAGGTCCCCCTGGCATCAAGAGCGTCGAGCAAGGTGCAGCAACTACAGTATGGTGTGCAGTGAGCCAGCAGCTCAACGGCAAAGGCGGCGTATATTGTGCGGATTGTGACATTGCTGAACTCGTACCAGACGAC
>JBKPHJ010000163.1:0-1624 GCA_046729835.1 Thermoproteota archaeon | reverse complement strand
CGGAAAGTCACAACACGGGCATATTTCGCAGCATTTGGTATTTAGTATTTTGTTAAGATATAAATGTGGATGGCATCTATAAGTTGATATGAAGCAATTCGATCACGAAGAACCAAAGTGGGGAGAGGAAGAAGACCTAATGGTAGCGAGGTATGAAAAACGTGTGAAAGAAGGAAAAATAACGGAACTTACAGTAAATTCTAGAGATTAGCGTTTTTTTATTGCAGTAATATTGGAATATTCTAGTTGCAGATGCGTATTTTAGGAGTAAGAGGTCTGCCGTCGGGGATTCAATTCCCAAAAAAAAGATAGATCGAAATATCAAATCACCATAGTCCAAGATATGTAGGCCAAACAAGCACCTTTCAAAAACGACCTAATCACTATACCAATTTTTGCTTGCTCATCAGTCAAATATATTTATAAAATAGACGAGGCTCGGAAAATAATACGTCTATGAATTGCGAAAACTTACCATTTTGAGATTACGGAGCATCTGAATAAGTATAATATCATACGCCCTGATAGTTAACATCATAATCGTGGACTCGTCACGCTACCTCTTTGATGACTTTTCCTTCGAAGTCAGTAATGAGTCCTCGTAGTATATGTAAAATATATGATTATTGTTATCATAAGACTCAATAATACTAAATTAAGGAACGTATGTCATGGTTAGGAATCTCCTCATCTAATGGAACATAATCTAAAGTAGACTCTAACCCTCTAATAAATGCAAATTCGGTTCAATAAGTGCCAATAATTCTTCTGAATCTTAAGATCGCTACACAATTATCGAGTTCAAATATTGTGCTGTCACTCAATGCAGTTGATTTATCAGTTGGCACGGGGGGTTTCAGTGAACTATTGAGAGGGGTATTCTTGATAAAGAAAATGCAATTCTCACTTCAACATTGACGATCTATTTAGGTCAAGAAAGATGGGATCTTTAGTTGAGATAGCATCAGCTAAAGCAGTAGCATTAATTAGTAATTTTTAACGGGTCTAAATGTAGTAAGCTGTTTCATTGCCAACACGTTTAAATGCTATTAAGCCGTCGTTTCTATGTGTTCAAGCAAATATATAATTTTTTCAGTTTTATGAGAAAAGGAAAGGATGTTGCGCGATCAAGTTATTACTACTATCCATATCAGAGGGGTAATAATAGCTCTGAATAAGGCCTTCGACGTACGAGAAGCAAGCCTACGCTGTGTTAGTCTTTTAAATCTCGTTACACTATCGAATCTGGAATCCCATCTCTAATAATATCGATGTATGGAGGATATGTACTAAAGTACGTTGGAGATGCAGTTCTGGCATTTTTTGTAGTGGAGGACGAGTTTAGTACTGATAAAGAGAACACTATTTACAAGGATGCTTTTGCCACGTATTATCTGCAGAGCAGTAATGCGATAAGTTGTGCATACACAATGATTAAAGTAATAAAACAAGGCCTCAATCCTATATTAAATCAGTATGATTATCCCGAATTAGAGGTAAGAATAGGAATAGATTTTGGTGAAATTGGAGTAGTCCAATATGGTATCGATATTGATAAATTAAATGGGAAGGCAATACTGAAAAGACCACATATCGATATGATAGGGCCTACTATTAGTATAGC
>JBKPHJ010000162.1:0-10565 GCA_046729835.1 Thermoproteota archaeon | reverse complement strand
CTGAACTCGTACCAGACGACAGCCAGCTTCCATCTGGCGTTCGACACTGGGCGATTGATAAGCCTACAGCAAAAGCACTCTGGGACCTGAGTGAGAGGCTAACTGATCTAAAGTGGCCGAAATAGCAGCAGCTTCCCTCAGTCATTCCAATAGCGGTATTACCGAATGCAACTCTTACTAATCGTACGTTAGATGATATACAAGGAATAACATCCACATCAGGTTTGTAGCTTCGTATTCAAGACCAACAATAACAGAAAAAGCTAATTCTGATGACAGACTTACTTTCAGTGAAGAACATATTGACATTCAAGGAACTAAGGCGGATCATAGCACCACCCAATAACAGCCAACAGCAACAACAAACAACTCTATTTTCTAGCAGAGTATGGGACAAACCATTTTGGATATGGAATATTGAAGAACACAAAGTAGCAGATATCATAACAAATGGCGACTGCTGCTTTAATCATATCACCGGACTACCGAAGAAAAATGCACAAGACATGCCTTTCTTTGACTATGAAAAATTACTGTTTTGGTGGTTTTCAGCAACGTAGGCATGTCTGCATAAAGAAAGCTACCGGACTTGGTATCACAGAATTTGTGCTCAGATATACGACCTGGCTTTGTCTTAGAAATAACAACCTACAAAACACACAGATGTGCATTGTTACAGGTCCAAGGATAGACCTTGCAATCACTCTCATCGATAGAATGAAGAGACTATTCAAAGATAATGGACTAATTACTGTTGATAGCAAAGAAAGGGTTATAGAGTTAAATAGAGTGCATATTGAAGCCTATCCTTCACATCATTTAGACGCAATGAGGGGCTTATCGGATGTATCCTTTGTACTCCTTGATGAAGCTGATTTCTTTCCGCCAGGACAGCAGCAGGATGCTAGAGATGTTTCTGAAAGGTACATTGCTAAATCGAATCCATGGATTGTTATGGTTTCGACTCGAAACTGCAATACGTAGTAGCGCGTTTAAGCCATATGGTCATCTAAGAAAAGTACCACATATTCTCAGAGTATTGCAAGTGACTCTCAGTTGTTTAAAGGATAAAAATGGGTTGTGTATGATATTCGACGCGGGAGGATCAATCTCAATTTTTATCACTGAACTCGAATATACATAGGTCTTGGAAACAAAATTCGATTCACAGGATCGCTATTGCTTTGGTGAAGCTCCAAAGTGTGTTCCCCTAGTGCTAAACCGGTAGATGAATTTGGAGAGCGAGAGTGGTTCATACTCCCAGTAGCATTCAACAAAGAGCATAAGCACATGTTAGTACACTGCAAAGAACTGCTAGAGTATCATAATGGTTCAGTTGCTATTAATCCAGTGCACAGCAAGTTAATTACTGCACTGCGTACGGCCGTAGAGAATGGAGAGGGTATGTTGGACAAAGATGCAACTAGTCATGACGATTTGTTTGATGTTTGACGCGTTTAGACTATCACTTAAGTTTTGGCACCGAAAGCTGCACGTGGAGACGTGGTTAAAATGTGATATAAGAGTAAAACGAGCGCAACCATTGAAGCAAAAATTGTTATCTTGGCAAAAACGATTGTTACTTCAAATTCAAATAGTGAAAGTATTACTGATGAAACCGCAAAAATCATTGTAACAAGCACAATGCTCGCTTGCTTAACAGGATACCTGTTTGTCTGCTCCTCCATCCCTCTCGGAACACTTCTAATATCAAAGAGTTGGAAGTGTCGAATTGTGAAAAGGATTAGAAGTCCTACGAGTAGCGTTATCGAGCTCTGCAATAAACCAAAATCCGTAGAAGATGTCAAAGCAACAGGCAATTTGTGAACGTCTTCTTGGGCCTTAAATGTATTTACTTCCTGAAAAATTCATTTTAAGATGCGGTATTCGGCCTTGGATGCAACTCTGATATTGATTGAAGTTAGGTGTATACTGCGATCTCAAGGCAGATATACGCGGTTATTCTATGAAGATAGCTTAGTATTGGCAGATGTAGATGTAAGTCTCCCAGTAAAGGCATACAAATACAAGATTGAACAAACGTCACGCGGCGCTAGGGTTACGGTGCACGGTGACGCAATCGATGAAATAGTTGCGGATTATGCAAAAATCAGACTGAAGTTAGAGGCAGAGGGTTTCAAGGTAGCGCCTGAAGAATGAGTGCGGATGATCTATACCAACGTAAGAAGAAGAGTTTGGAAGATCTGGAGACGCTGCTGACTTCACTCAAAAGACATGTTGATTTATTTCCTAGAGATATTCAAGGAACAGATCTGTCAGCGAGAGTCAAGAAGATACAGGAAGCTTTGAATGTCTATAGGAACGCCTGCGATAACTATGCGGCGTATTTTATGAAATGATGAAGTGGTTGGTTGATATTACTATTACTACTATTCTCCAACGTGCTTAATGATGATTTTCTGTAGTTGACTTCTACATGCTTCTTGATATATAGAGGAGACAAATAGTAACATTAGAACAGTCTTATATAGCCGTTCTCTATAACATGAGAGTATAAATGACAATGAGCCTGTTTATGGCATTACCGGTAATGTGGGAAATGCACTTGAAGGCGTGAACATATGATCCGACGTAAAAGCTCCGGAGTTCGAGTGAATAGGCTTATCCTTGTATACGTACTACTAACATTACTGTTAGTAGCGGTTGTAGTCGAACAACATGGCCTTGCCAGTCCGCAACAGCCCACACCAAAACCAGGAACATTATTGATTATAACATTCGAAAATGGAACTTCTAAGACTTTTAGGGTTGACAGTACCAATATTCTCCCCGTAACTGGAGGATACTTGATTGTTGATCCGTCTGTAGTACCGGGTCAGCCATTACCTACAACGACGATTTCTAACAAGGTGGTAAATCAGATCAACACCGCTATAGCCATAGCCATAACAATCATACAACAACAACCACCACCTCCACTCGGAAACAACGACACACTGCCTCCACCGCCATCTCCGTCACCTCCACCCGGAAACAACGACACACTGCCTCCACTGCCACCAGGACCTCCAATATGTCCAGAAGGACTAGCATGTGCAAATCCAGTGAATCCTTCGCCACCAGTAGCACCAGCACCACCAGTAGAAGAACCACAACCACAACCAGAACCTCAACCATCTCCAGAGGAGCCTGCTCCCCAACCAGAGCCGGAACCTGAACCAGAGCCTGAAGAGCCGGACGGAGATGGAACTCAAGACAGATCAGATAATGAGGGAGGAGAGGAGGAGACGAATTAGTGAATGTTGATGATGCATGATAGAGTTTACCCTGTCCTTTCTTTTTTCAACTTTCTGACGAAATCCAAACCCCTTTCGATACTACGAAATCACGGCCAAAGGGCGGCGTTGTCCGCGGTTATTCGCGAACGATTAGCAGCCTTTAATGTCTTAAACTAGTCTGGGGTAGGGCTTGAATCTAGGACGCGAACCCGTATCCTCACAGGTTCCGAATCCCGCAGAACCCGCGAATGATACGGGTTCATATACTTCCTATGGTAGTTAACTAGCTGGGTTTAGCTTATAGGATGCCATCCAATCTTCAGACAGTATAAGAAAGATGGATCGAGTCAATACCTAATCAAGAAAATCAAAGCTTAGTTTGCAGGTTTGCAGATTTTATGAAGAGCACAGCAGAGGCATCTCGATGTTGGTCCGATTTCAGACTGGTGAACCTTTTTTAAGTTTATTAGAATACCTCTAGGATGGCGGCACCAGTTCTTTTTCAATCTCAGCGTTCCAAGCATGAGATAGTCAATGACATTCTGCAGACAGTCTTGTCAAGAAGTCAGTCTCCTTCATCATATTACAAATGTAGGGGACTGCATATCTCGTACCAATGTAATCTGTCTTGGAATCAACTAAAGGACTATCTACGTCCACTAATTGAATCTGAATTGCTGAAAACGACGAGATCAGGACCAGATCTTTATTACGAAATCACTGATAACGGGCAGCGGTATCTGCAGGTCTTCGCTGAAATAGAGGATGATTTAAGGCCTGTGCAGCCATTAGAAAGCCTGGCCTAGGCCTTTAACAGAATTTAAATCAGTTTAAACCTTTATTTTGACATATCAAAGTCTTTGTTTTTTAGAGAATCATAAAAAGCAGTAAGTGAAACGATACGTGCACTATTTTCAGGCTCATGTCTTTCGGCCATTCAGCTTTTCCGTGTGCTAAATTTTTACTCCCCAGTGTTAGTGGCAGTGAATCGTACCAATCTTTTTGGTAAATCTGACTTGACTCATGGACCAAGAGCAGCTGCGTACAAGACATTTTAGCATCGAACGAAATATTTGTCTACTTGCTTCTCTCTGAGGAGAGGGGACTGATCCTGATAGCAGGTTTTCACCTATAATGTTACAGGTAGGGTGGTCAGGTCGACGCGGACAATTGACTTTTTCATTTAAACCTCAAAACTTGTGATATTGGGCATAGACTACTATTGACTCCTATCTTAGATAGTTAGTTAGATTTAATACCCACTAGTTGGCTAATATGGCTAAACAAGCGTGGCGTTTGACGGGCGAACTGACCTAGATATAGGGATGAAGACTAACCGCCACGCAATAATATTAGACAAGTTTCCTACCCAGATGGATTTCATATCCTGTCGATTACAAATTGAAGGAATATTGGGTTAGAGAGGAGCTCTAATTTTTATGGCAAGTAATATTATATCACAGTTATGGATATTCTGGTTACATCATGTTAGAAAGTGTGATATTCAAAGATAGATCCAAACTATCTCCTAGGTATATTCCAACAGAACTCCCACACAGGGAAGGAGAGATAAATAAGATAAGAGATATCTTCAAAGAATCACATATTGATCCAGAGGGATTCCCTCTTTCCATAATACAACTGATTGGTCCTGCCGGACTTGGAAAGACATCTAGCGTGCTGAAAGCATCTAAGCTGATAACCAAAGATTTCTCTAACCATGGGCATTCTCTCAATGTGGCTTATGTAAATCTGAAGCTTCAGGGTGGCAACAAGTATGGCATTTACAGATTTCTGTTAGAAAAATTTGCACCCAATCTACCATCACAAGGACTGAGTGCAGAGGAAATGCTTAGGCACCTACTACATCATCTCCATCAAGAGAAGAGATACGGACTAATCATATTAGATGAAATTGACTATTTAATTAAGACCACTAGAGATACAGGAATAATCTATGACTTGACAAGACTCAACGAATTTGAGCCTGATACTGCTTGTGATGTAAAAGGAGTAATATTCATTGCTAGAGGCAGAGAATTCCACAGTAAACTAGACCAAGCGGAAATAAGTACATTAGGTAGATTTCCACTCGAGTTTTTTCCATATACACTTAAACAGGTTACTGACATATTGGTCAAGAGATCCTCTGAAGCTTTTAATGGCATGGTTTTAGGTTCAGACATGATCGATGAAATCGCAAAGATGACAATAATGCCTCACAATAATAGCGATATACGATTTGCCCTAGATCTACTTCTGTATGCAGGAAATCTGGCTGAAGCTCAAGGTACGAACAGAATAACCTTGAATCAAATTCGCGAAGTTTATAGCAAAATAAGGCCCTCCATAACAACTGAAGATTTTGACGATTTATCGATGAACCAGATATACACACTGCTGGCACTTGTGAGAACCTTGCGAATGAAGAAAAAACCTTATGCGGAGCTTAAAGAAATACGACTTTCTTCATTTGAACTAATGCAAGAATACAAATTGAAAAAGCTAGAAGTAGAAGACCACTTATACGATCTTCACACAAGAAATATTATCGAAGTAAAGTCTTTGAGAGACATAGGGATAATGGCTCAATCATTAGAAGAGCTTGAATCAATGATCCAAAAGAAGGTAAAGTCAGCGCGAAGTTGATCAACGATATCAAATGACCGCGTCAGAAATTGTAGAAATTGGACTGGGAAGTATCGGAAGATTAAAGATTTTGAAAGCGTTAACTGAGGAACCCAAGATGCTTACGATTTACGCATTGCAAAAGAAGACTCGTCTAAAAAGAGAAGATATCAAGAGAAATCTACGGGCACTTAAAACTATAGGTTGGGTTAATGAAAGCAGACTTGCAAACGCGGTATATAGTATAAATAGAGATAACGAGTATACTAATCAATTAACTACATTCTTTCTAAAAGTAGGATATGTAGAAGAGCAAACTTATTGACATAAACCCTGATCCCTACTAAACGACCGTCTAGCTTAGGAGCTGCAACTTAAGCAATTCCCACTAAAAAAAGGAATAATAATGAGATTTGCAAAACTTGCATGTGCAGTCAAAGAAGGACAACAATAGTTGTAAATTTATATTCATTACTGGAGGTGTTATGTCCGGCCTTGGTAAAGGGGTCATCACAGCTTCCGTCGCCAAGCTTCTCCAACTTTGTGGTTATAAGGTCACCTGTGTAAAAATAGATCCGTACATCAACTATGATGCGGGGACAATGAATCCAACTGCTCATGGAGAAGTATTTGTCACTAAAGATGGAGGAGAATGCGATATGGACCTAGGAACTTATGAACGCTTCCTAGACATCCCAATTTCTAAGGAACACAATATAACGACAGGAAGGATATACTCAGAGGTTATTCAGGCAGAAAGAAGTGGGAAATATCTGGGACAGTGCGTTCAGATAATTCCCCATATTACAGATGCTATAAAAGAAAGGCTGAGAACGATATCAAACGAGAAGGACCTAGAAATCCTAGTCGTTGAATGCGGCGGTACTGTAGGGGATATCGAAAGTTTACCCTTTCTTGAAGCGCTGAGACAACTAGAATTGGAAGTGGGAGATTCAAATACGCTCGTTATTCATGTGACCCTTGCGCCTATTTTGGATGTAGTTGGAGAACAAAAAACAAAACCTACCCAACATAGCGTACAAGAATTGAGAAGAATAGGAATTCAACCAGATATACTGGCCGTCAGATGTACTGCGCCTCTAACTTCAGAAGTCAGACACAAGATTTCTCTTTTTGCAAGCGTACCAGAGCAAAGCGTAATTTCCTGTTATGATGCGCCTTCAATTTACAATGTTCCAGAATTACTCCAAGAACAACAGATAGTTAATGCTATAGGTAACAAAATTCTGCTCAATCGTAGTCTGCCTTTATGGGGAAGTTGGAGATCCATAACTAAGAATTTTTATAGCCATCAGGGTTCTGTCGCGATCGCTATTATAGGAAAATATGTTTCGCTTCCTGACAGCTATGTCAGCGTCTATCACGCACTTTTACATTCAGCGGCACAGATAAGAAAGAAACTGAACATCCAATGGATAGAATCCGAAAAATTTGAACAATCCGACAAACCGAATAATATCCAATATTTGCAGAAGTTTGATGGGATTGTAGTTCCTGGAGGTTTCGGCAAGAGAGGAAGTGAAGGAATCATTAATGTGGCGAATTACGCGAGGAATAATAACATACCATACTTGGGAATTTGTTTTGGATTTCAGCTAGCGTTGGTTGCTTTTGCAAGATATGCATGTGGAATTACCTCTGCCAACTCGACAGAGGTAGATCCAAACGCGAAACATCCGGTGATTGAATTTATGCCTGAACAAAAGGATACTCATAAATTGGGAGGGTCTATGAGACTGGGTAGTCATGAAGTTACTATCAAAGAGAGTACTATGGCTGAAAGAATATACCGAACACGCAACATTTATGGACGGCATAGACATCGATACGAACTTAACCAAATATATCTAAACAAGCTGCAGGAAGGTGGATTGATCTTGTCTGGATTTTCGGATGGAGGAAAACGCACGGAAATATTGGAAATACCAAAACACAAGTTTTATTTCGCCACACAATACCATTCTGAATTTTGTAGCAGACTGGGAAAACCAGAAGACAGTTTTCGTGTTTTCGTAGAATCAGCGGCAGCTAAAGTTTGAGTTCATATATTCGTTGTCTTGCGTCCCGAAGAGAGGTCTTTTTTTTCACATATCCGCTCGTTAGAAGATGTCTTAATGCTAACCTGACTGTTCGTTCAGGAAGCATCGTCCGTGTTGATAAGTCTCTCTGACTAAGAGCACCCTCGTACTCTAATGTCTTTAAGAGCAATTTTGCACTAGGTGGCATACTCAACAAATCTTCTGCCAATCTCACCTTTTTGGCAATAAGAGAGATTACTGATGAATTATCTGAGAACCTTATCATCTTAGCTGGAATTGAATGTTTGCTACATTCAAGTACTTTCTTGATCCCCATCCTTGTGCCACCATCAAGAACAACATCACAATGATATCTGCTCACTATATCTGCAACCTCTACCCTAGTATCATTTGGAACTATCAATGGTCGCCTAGTATTGTCTACTGAATTAACGGATACCACGACGAAAACGTGAGATTTCTGCAAGACCATCGGTCCACCCGCCGACATTGAATAAGCTGTCGACCCGGTAGGGGTAGATAAAATTAGTCCATCGCTGTTGTCGTGCCAGACATTTTTATCGTCGATCTTCAGAACGTATTCCATTAGCGTAGCACTTTTACTAGGAAATACAGCCACGTCGTTGAGGACTGGGTCTACCTCCTTGCCATCTACCTTTACGGCTATTCTAAACAGTTGGTCTACTTCGAAGTTTCCTCTGCTTATTCTATTCAATGAAGATTCTAAATCGCGAACATCTAACTGTGCAAGAAATCCTGTCGAATCAGATTCGTAAATTCCCAGGACAGGGGCAGAATCTGTGACAACCTTATGGAAATAATCTAGGATGCCCCGATCACCGCCAGCCGAGATTATCAAATCAACTTCCTTTGCTATATGATAATCGCGATCGCCCATCATCTGAACATCGAAGCTCCTAGAATCCAAGACTTTCTTGATCTGGTGAAGGAGAGCAGTATCCCTTGCTTGATTCGCAGAAATGGCGACCTTCATGAAGGATAATATCACAGATGAACAAGTCCAATTTAAATATGAATAACTTTGAGAGTGAATTGAAAATGGTCATCAGGACGCGCTGTGCCATACAGTCTCATCCCTTAAATTTTGCCTCATGAATTCGCCGGCTTTCCCTCATTGGGGCGAGATAACTCACTCAATATACACCAGATTCATTCCCCCCGTTACCAAACTTTTTATCCGTACAAACTTTCCATCGGACCTCAGGAGATCGAATTACACCTCTTTTGATACAAGAAATGTTGCACACGTCTATTCTTATTCGGGTGAAATACTAAATCTTGTAAGAATTTAGAAACACATTGGGATAAGATTTAAAGGATAGCTTATTTGTAGCAACTATGAGATGCCAAAGAAAAGGGCTAGCAGAGGCAGGACAAAAGGAGGAAAAGGCAGCTCAGGCACGGTACATTGTAGTCAGTGTGGTGCGATGGTGCCCAGAGATAAGGCAAAGAAAGTAACCGGTCGTGTGACTCTCGTGGAACCTACTCTCGCAAAAGAGTTGAAGGCCCAGGGTGCGTATATCGCTCCTTCTTCCGATGTTAAATTCTACTGTGTGTCTTGTGCTGTACATCGAGGGGTCGTAAAAGTAAGATCCGAAAGTGAAAGAAGAAGCACAGGTAGATTAAGGTGATATCCGCGACTCGCAACTCAAAGCCGCTTATTTATCTCCCATGTTCTCTGGACTAATGTGAAGCTAGCCACAATAGATACGATTATCACGGCCCATTGCACAGAGCCCTGAATAGGCAGCATTCCAATTGCTGCAAGTAACAAAAGTCTCTCTGCTCTTTCACCAATACCAATTCCTTGAAGGGAGATTCCTAGTGATTCTGAACGAGCACGAACGTAGCTTACAAGAAGAGAAGATGTAAGTGCAACTATACAAGATAAAGGACTTGCTAGGGTTCCTACTGCAATCCCCATGTATACTATGGACTCGGATACCTTGTCAAAAATTGAGTCAAGGAATGCACCCTTTTTCGAGGCCTCTTTCACTCGGCGTGCGACACAGCCATCTACTAAGTCAAAAAATCCAGAAAGGAGTAAAAATAACCCGCCGATGACTGAAAAATAGTAAGAATAAGCATCGTCGAAAATATACGCGCTCCCATATACTACAGCGGCTATGATTGAAGCGACCAGACTTATGCCACTCCAGAAATTTGGAGATGGATTTATCCTCGAAAACTGAGTTCCTACAGTGATCAAGAGAGGCTGGATCTGTTCTCTAAGTCGATTAAGCAAACTGTAGTTAGTTCGTATAATCCCGACAGTATAAATCTTCTTTACTTCAATAAATATGCAGTAAGGTTATTTTGTCTTTCTCAATACCTCGAATATAGGATTAAATGATAAGTTTTGATACTTATTAATTTAGCTTGTAATGTTTCTTAATTCTTTAATAATCATAGACAGTTGAGTAGTCTGAATGATGTTCGTGGCAAGAGATGAGATGACACAGAACTCTCACATTTTCTTCAACAAGGTTCTTATAATAGGTCTAGGCCAGCTTGGTCTTCCTGTAGCAAAGTATGTGAAGGAACAGGGATTCGATACATATGGATATGACATAAGTCAGAAGGCAATGCAACGTGCAGAAAAGATAGCTTCAATAAA
>JBKPHJ010000161.1:0-3393 GCA_046729835.1 Thermoproteota archaeon | reverse complement strand
AAGCAGTTCGACCCTAGTATCTTGCAGCTTCAGAATGGCGACTTTGACCTTCTCGGTTGGAATGTCTTCAAAATCAACGTGGTCAATATTAAGTACTTTCTTAAAATTATCTAACGCGGGTTCGAGATCGTTCACCGCAATAGCTATGTGATCAATACGCAACGCTATTCGTTACGGAATAATTCTATCTCATATTAATTTGTATACGGAAAGCAAATGGTTAGGTATTTCAAAACCGAAATCTCCTCCTCCTATTTCACTTTTAAGATCAAGTGTACAATGGACATTCTCGATGAAAGATATGGAATACTAACGTTCTTTCCTTCAAGACCAAGACGATAAATTGAATCCATAAATTCACTTATCAGAGCTTGTCGCGGAACGCAAAAGCGAGAGCTGAGGAGATGAAGGGAAAAAAGCCAATTCAGAGTAACCCAAATGACTCCTTCAGAACGATATCTTTGGTTGATAAGTTCCGAAGACCTGTTTAAAAACCGAACTAATCTCCCCTAATGTAGCGTGGTTCTTCACTGCGTCAATAATATATGGCACAAGGTTTTTATCAACGGTCTCTGATGCTCTTAGCAAACTTGAGAGTGATTCATCTACTTTCACTTGATCCCTTGACTGTTTAAACTCCTTTAATCTAGATATTTGCTTTCTCTCAGCATCGGGATTTATCAGGTTCAGCTGAGGTTCTCTGTCATTAATTTCTTGGAATTTATTTACACCAACAATAATCCGCGTATTCTCGTCTATTGCTTTCTTCAAATTATAAGAATTCTTTCTAATTTCGTCCTGAAAATAGCCCTTTTCCACAGCAGCCAGAGCACCTCCCATAGATTCTATCCTGTGCAAATACTCATCCACTTTATCTATGATCGTATTAGTAAGCTCTTCGACATAGTATGACCCGCCGATCGGATCAACCGTTTTCGTTACCCCCGTTTCATGTGCGATTATCTGTTGGGTCCTCAGTGCGATCTTTACCGATTCTTCTGTAGGGAGAGCTAATGCTTCATCACGTGAATTGGTGTGCAAAGACTGACACCCGCCTAGTACTGCAGCTAGGGCCTGCGAAGAAACCCTCACTATATTATTGTCTACTTGCTGAGCGGTCAGTGATTCACCACTTGTCTGCACATGGAACCTCAAGTGACACGATTTTTGGTCCTTTGCACCAAATTTTTCCTTCATGAGTTTGGAATAAATTCTGCGAGCAGCTCTGAATTTTGCAATCTCTTCAAAAAACTCCATTGTACAGCAGAAGAAAAAGGAGAGCCTAGGGGCAAACGAATCTATATCCAGTCCCCTGTGCTGACAGGTTTCGATATATTCGATTGCGTTTGCGAAAGTAAAAGCAAGCTCCTGTATGGCGTTCGACCCTGCCTCTCTCATATGGTAACCAGAAATACTGATTGGATACCACTGTGGTACCTTTTGAGAAGTGTATTGGATCATATCGCCAATTAGGCGCAGCGAAGGTCTAGGTGGATATATGTACGTGTTTCTTGATATGTATTCCTTTAGAATGTCGTTCTGGGTCGTGCCTCTGAGTTTGTCGGGTGAAATACCCTGCTTCTCTGCAACGACGATATACAAGGATAATAGAGTGGCAGCAGTTGAGTTTATCGTCATAGAGGTGCTAACTCTGTCCAAGGGAATCGATTCGAAACAGGTCATCATGTCGTTTAAAGAACTTATTGCTACTCCTGTCCTTCCAACTTCTCCCTCCGATTGGGCATGATCTGAATCACGACCGGTTTGAGTCGGTAAATCGAATGCTAGCGAAAGACCGGTCTGTCCATGCTCTAGCAAGAATTTGAACCTGTTGTTAGTTTCCTCCGCACTACCAAAACCGCTGTACATGCGCATTGTCCAAAGTCTCCCTCGATACATCTCAGGATAAATACCTCGGGTGTACGGATACTCCCCTGGCAATCCCAGGTTGCCGATTTCGTCTGACGGCATGTCCATTGTTGTGTAAACTTTTCTAACGTCTATACCTGAATCAGTCTTGATTGGTTTGGCTTCCATCTTTCTATTTCACCGCCTACTTTAATATTTCAGCTGAAACGCGCTCAGCCGCTAGATACGGATCAATTTTTTTTTCGAACAGCATAGTCACATAATCTTCATATAGGGAGTTATCTTTAAGAAGGGATTTTGCCCTCCGTTCAAGTGCCTGGACTACCATCTCTTCTAATTCATTCCTCAACATGTTTCTCTTCCTTTCTTTAATGTGTGCATTATTACTTATTAATTTCTCATCGATAAGGGTAGCCAAGTTCGGGACTCCTTCACCTGTTCTCGCAGAGACCTTCAGGACCGATGGTTTTCTTGTGGTATCCCCCACGAATTCCAAGATTGAATCGAACAAATTACCGGCTCCTTCTAGGTCACCTTTGTTGATGGCATACATATCACCTATCTCATTTAGCCCCGCTTTGATGGATTGAATATTGTCGCCACTCTGAGGATTTAGTACGACGATGGTGATGTCTACTATTTCCGAGATCTGGACTTCTAACTGCCCCGCTCCAACGCTCTCAACGAGGATGAGATCGAATCCTGCAACATCCAATATTCTGATGACGTTCCTAAGTGATTTCGAAACGCCCCCTACGGCACCCCTTGAAGCAAGACTCCTCATAAATACATCATGATCTTCCATAGTTACCTGCATCCTTACTCGGTCTCCTAGGATTGCCCCTCCTGTGATAGGACTGGTCGGGTCGACAGCTAGCACAGCAACTCTATGACCCAGTGATTTAAAGTTGCTAACTAACGCCCCAATTAAGGAACTCTTCCCTGCACCAGGTGGGCCAGTGAAGCCGATTGTCTTGGATCTGCCTGTTAACGAAAATATCTCACGGACTATACCATGTGAATCAGGATCATTATTATCCACCATAGAAATTGCTCTTGCTAGGGACCTCCGATCTCCTTCGATGAGTCCTTTAACTATCTGTAACATAATTTTGGTATCAATCTTACCGTATAAATTCATTAGTAACAACTTAGTTTCAAGCGGTTCGCCCGAATCTAGAGCTGATAGTCTTAACTTAGTTGTCTATTGACCTAATATATGATTGACGCAAATTAGATATACCGCTCGGTTTCTTTATGACGTAATCAGATTGATATGCTAGAAGAGAAAGCTGAACAGTACAGAGGCCCAATACGAATTCTTGTGTCAAAGTTAGGATTGGATGGGCATGATCGTGGGGCACTAGTCATATGTAGAGCACTTCGTGATGCAGGAATGGAAGTCATATATTCAGGTTTATTCTGTACCCCAGAGCAAGTCGCAAAAATAGCGATCGAAGAGGATGTAGATGTAATCGCGATGAGTTTGCTGAATGGAGCTCATTCAGCATTATTTCCCAGGGT